>JAKPIR010000369.1 GCA_029549705.1 Pseudomonadota bacterium
CTTCAGACGTAAATCTAAAACCTGAGTCAGTTCCGACTATCAAAAAAATCTCACCAACACTCCCGCCTAAAAAATCCAAACAGGCATAAACGCCAATCTCAAGTAATCCATAAACTCCGCAAATCGCTCCGATGTAGTAGAAGTCCGCTGCTCTCAAAAAATACCTAGCCATAACACCAAGCCAGTCAAGGGCCTTTCCGCTTCGCAATGAAGCAAACAAGTTATACCGAGCTTATACCGACCCAAATTTCAAATTCTTACCTAATTTTTAACCAATCCGGAGTTTTTATGGAATTCATCACATTAACTGTGATTACTTTTCTGTGCCTGCTTTTCGAGACCACCCGAAAGTTTGGCATCGTTTTATTCATCCTGCTGTTTTTAGCATTCCCGCTCACTGTTATCGCGCTTGCCGCAATCACTATTCATTTTATCAACCGTCACAAACATAAAAGGACAAAACACTATGTACCACCAACATTACCTAGAAGCCGTTGAAGTTGTGCTTTCCTGGGATTTACCAGAAGAAGCGCTAGCCGATGCCATCAATCAACAATTCTCATTAATCACACACCGATCAGGAGACATCAATGATCAAGATTCATCACTTCAATGAAGCCTGTCAGTACTACCAACAAAATAAGATCAGCTTCAGGTTATTACAGGATCAAGCCGCTGTGATGTTAGGCCTTTGCCAAAACCCACACACATCAGTCAGCAATCTACTAGAAGTTACCCAAGCAGATATTGAATGGCTCATGCAGCAACCCGAAGCATCGCATGACTATGCTGATTATCTGGGCGGTTACGTCTATGTCTGCGAAATTGAAGACGACTTATTGCAAATTCATGGCTGCGACTTTGAATGGGCCGAAGCGCATGATGGTCATTGGCCTAATGTCACAGATACTGCAATGTCGTGGGATGCATGCAACTATCTGGATGAAACTTCAGGTGATCCGCAATGGGTCATTTTTCTGCTGTGCTGGAACAATGCGGGTGGCCCTGTCTATTACGTACCTAAACACTTGTGGGCTAAGGCTAGAGTCACTGAGCATATTGCAGCGACCAATCCTACCTCGATCACCTGAGTGCAACGCTCAGCTGTTTTTTCTCTGATCTACCTACCACCCCCACCCACCACCAAATCTCAATAGGCTAAAAAACGATCCGGCACCATGCGGAGGATTTTGCACGTCTGTTGCAGTTGGGGGGAGGGGTAGCACTTAAATATAATCTCAAGGAGTTATTCATGACACTAACAACTATTACCAGTCAGCAAGTCAGTGACAAACTACGCATTCAACATACCGCCAATTTATTTGGTATCCGTTTTCCCCTCAATATAGAGCCTGCTGTTTATTCAATTGCAGGCAATATTGCATCTAAATACAATGGGGATTATTGGGAGTTTTACGCATTAAGCAACGGTGGCTTTTATATGGCACCATGTTCAGGTCAAGCATATCAGGTCAGTTGTGATAATGGCTATGAAGGAACGTTATCAGCAGATGCTTTAGGTATTACCACTTGCTTGTATGCTTATAGTCATCTGAGTTTCAGCAGCAATCAAGCTTTCGCTGAAATATGTGCTAATCATTATCACTGGTTACGCGAGTACATGCTGCAACATTCAGAAGCATCGAAGATACTGGGCGCTATTGATTAATTAGAAAGGGTAACGATGAACATTAAATATTTATATAAGGTTTTGGCTGCCAGTGCTTTGTTATTACTTGTATTGAATGCGTCAGCTGAGGAAACCAGAATTTACCAACAAGACTCGGCTGGAAATACCCAATATCACAAGCCATCTGCGGTTATTCAAAAAGACGGTCGCATCGTTGAAACTGATTCTGTTGGCAATAAGCATTACCACAAGCAGCAGTATCAGATAAAAAACGGCAAGATTTACCAGACGGATTCCGTGGGTAATATTCAATATCACAAACCAAAGGGTGTAATTAAGAAGTAAAGCATCGACTTTCCGCAACAGCATAATAATTTCAGTGTAGACATTACTGTTATGGTTTTGGTGTTGCGGTAAGTTGATCATAGCAGTAGGGTTATT
>JAKPIR010000371.1 GCA_029549705.1 Pseudomonadota bacterium
CGGTTGGCCAGTCGTGGCACAAGTGACAGCTGCATCTTCGGCAATGGCAACACCAGTCACCACTGCAGATGCGATGGCAGCAACTAAGATGAATTGTTTAATCATTTGCATGTTCGTCTCCATTATTTCGTGATGTCGTAAACGGCGCCAACGGCTGCACCAATGCCAGTGCCGATTAACGCGCCTTTTTTGGCGCCATGGCCGGTGCCCGCGCCCACAGCAGCGCCAGCACCGGCGCCAACGGCGGCTCCCGTTACGGTACCACAAGCGGTAGTGAGTAATGTCGCAAGCGTAATACTGGTAATTGCTATTAGTTTAGCTTTGTTGCTAATGAATTGGCTGGTCTTGTTCATATCTTTTATCCTTTTTTGAATAAAGAAAACGCAAAAGTGCAAGTGCATCAACGTACTTAAACCATGCTTCGTTGACAGTTTCATTTTACAGTGAATTGCTAAAAACTGGACGGTTTTATCACCCCTGGGCGGTTGGTAACAACTCTTAACAAAAGTAATCAAGAACTGAATCGTATAAATGGCTACTTGGGCTATTACGCGTTGTCTGTTGAATGCACTATAATGGCGTTTAGAGTATGCAAACCACGGGTTTTTGAATGATCGCAATCAAATGAGTAGTCAAGCAATTGGCGGTAAAACAGAAGTTGAAATTTACGCAGATGGCGCATGCAAAGGCAATCCTGGCCCTGGTGGCTGGGGTGCGTGGATTCGTTACGGCAGCAAAGAAAAAGAACTATTTGGCGGGGAGCTGCTCACGACGAATAACCGTATGGAATTAACGGCGGTGATTCGCGCGCTAGAGGCGCTAAACCGCACTTGTCATGCCAAAGTATTTACTGATTCAGTCTACGTGCAAAAAGGGATTTCCGAATGGATTGTTGGCTGGAAGGCGCGCAATTGGCGCACCGCTGACAGAAAACCCGTGAAAAATGACGATTTATGGCGAATTTTAGATGCGCTGGCCCAGCAACACACGGTGCAATGGATTTGGGTGAAAGGGCACGCGGGGAATGCGGGCAATGAGCGCGCAGATATGCTCGCTAACCTTGGCGTGGCACAAGTGTTACAAAATGAGATTGCAACATGAGGCAAGTTTTTTTAGATACTGAAACAACAGGTTTGTACCACGCGCAAGGCCACCGTGTCATTGAAGTGGCCGCGGTTGAAGTGGTGAACCGCCGCTTGACCAAACAGCACTTTCATTATTATCTAAACCCTGACCGTGAAATTGACCAAGGCGCGCAAGAAGTGCATGGTATTTCACTTGAGTTTTTACAAGATAAGCCGCGGTTTGCCGATATTGCGCATGATTTGATTGATTTTATTGCAGATGCAGAGCTCATCATGCATAACGCACCGTTTGACGTGGGTTTTTTGAATATGGAATTTGGTTTAATTGATCAAAAACCAGTAGAATCTATCGCGGCAAAGATTACCGACACGCTCAAAATAGCCAAAGAAATGCGCCCAGGTCAACGCAACAGTTTAGATGCGTTGTGCAAGCATTTTGGCATTGATAACTCTAAGCGCACCTTGCATGGCGCGTTGCTGGATGCGGAACTGCTTGCTGACGTTTACATGGCAATGACGCGCGGCCAAGATAGTTTAATGATGGAATTAAACCAGCCACAAGCAAACTTGGAAGCGCGCAAATTGCAACAAAACTTGCCGTTGATGATTAAGCGCGTCAGTGCGGAAGAAGAAACAGCGCACCGCGAATATTTAGCAGCGTTGGCAAAATCAGGAGCTTGTTTATGGCAAAAGTTAGAAGAAGAGTTGCCATGACCTTGGGCATTCAAAAGTTGATTAAAAATTGTATTGAAATTTAATTTATAGAAAGAGTTGAAATGAATCAAACCATTATTGTGACAGGTGGCGCGGGCTTTATTGGTGCTAATTTTGTATTGGCTTGGGTAAAACAAGGTTTAGGCACGGTGGTGAATTTAGATAAATTAACCTACGCCGGCAATTTAGAAAATCTCGTTGAAATTCAGCAAAACCCGCAGCATATTTTTGTGCATGGCGATATTGGCGACCAGGCCTTGGTGTCCAAACTACTGGCAGAACATAAGCCATGCGCGGTGGTGAATTTTGCCGCTGAAAGCCATGTAGACCGCTCGAT
>JAKPIR010000396.1 GCA_029549705.1 Pseudomonadota bacterium
TCTGGCAATCGGTACCATGACAATTGGTGCCACAGTCCGCGGCAGTGCTAGCTTGGATCGTGGATTTGGGAAGTGGCGTGGGGGACTCTTTGATTTAGTAATTTCCGCACAAGAATCATCAGTTGATTACATGCTACGGCAGTCATTAGGAGCTAGCTATTACCAAATTGATGATAAAGCTACTCCAGATCAAAGCCTCGACGTAAAGGCACTGGATAGCGTCTCGATTGGGGCAACAAACACATTAAAAGATAGAGCGACTCATGCTGCCCAAAGAGCGCTTGGCGATCCACTTTTTCAACCTTTTCGTGTACATATGGCCAGCACCCCTACTTTCTTCCATGGCCCTAACAAAAATATTTTGGAGGCATGATGCTAAACCTTAGCCCACTTTTTTATACCAGTGAAGGCAGCAATACCTGTCTACATAATGAACTTGATTTGGATTTGACGCAGAAAGCGTACATCGCTGAAGCAAGAACTGCCGTGCGCAATTGCTTGCGATCAGGAATACCGCGTGTACTCAGAGATAAGGGATTTACAGATGATATTCCTCAGCCGCGATTTTTTACCCAAGGTTCTTGGGCTTATAAAACCTTAAATTCACCAGCGCAACATCCACAACAGGCTGATCTAGACGATGGCTGCTATTTACCCTTAAGTTTTGTGTCTCAAACCATAAAGCCTAGCATTGCTGCTGTCGTATTTTTTTCTGTCGTTGAAGAGGCGCTTAAAGACTTGGCCAATGAACGCAACTGGGAACTCGTGACGGATAAACCAACATGTATTCGTATAGTCATTTCTAAATATGCTCATGTTGACGTTCCTTTGTATGCCATTCCTGACGATGAGTTTAAACACTTGGTCAAGGCGTCCATGGACAGCTATGGGTATGTGAATTTGGCGGAGGCTGTGGTTAGAGCTGAGCACGATGCCTGGACGGCTTTACCAAGTGATAAGGTTTTACTTGCACATCGGGAATTGAATTGGATGAGCTCAGATCCTCGTCCCGTGAAAGAGTGGTTTCTTGGTGAAATAGATGCAAAAGGTGAGCAACTTCGTAGAGTGGTACGCTACATCAAAGCATTTCGTGATTGGCAGTGGCCTAGTGGTGGCCCATCCTCTATCCTGATAATGGCGGCAGTAGCGCCTATTTTTGAGAAACGTGATCGACGGGACGATTTAGCATTGCTTGATGTGCTTGCCTCTCTGCCAGATCAACTTCGAGGTGGGGTTAACAATCCAATCGACGATTCTGAATCTCTTACAGACAGACTTGGTCAGAGTGGTGTTGAAGATGCAGTGACAGAATTTGAAACCTTAGAAAAAATGCTTCGTGGAGCGATTAATGCAGGAAACTGTGCTCAAGCTTGCACATGGATGCGTGATGTATTTGGAACTCGGTTTCCGAATGAACCTGATCGCGTGTCACAAGTGTCCGTAGCAGCCACAATTTTATCGACGCCAGCGATAGCGGGGCCCAGTGAGTTAGTAGGTCGTACAAAAGCTGGATGACGGATTCGATTTCTAAAATTGAAAGTGTTATATACGCATTAAAACAAGTCGGCTTCACCTATGCCAGTAAGACAGACATAGGCTGGTTCAAGCTTTACGGCCATTTATTGCATTCAACAACAGACGCTTGTGCATGCGAAATCGAGCTTGATCCAAACTTCATTGAGTTACCCAAAATACGGCTTCTGGAAATTCCAGCAAAATTACCGTCGGTTGTACCACATCTAGGGAATGATGGTCATCTTTGCTATATAGCAAAAGGCAGTGTTGTTCTGGATATATTTGAT
>JAKPIR010000415.1 GCA_029549705.1 Pseudomonadota bacterium
AGAAAAAGACCAAAGAGGCAACGCGAAGGCGACTACTGAAGGCGCGGCAAGTTATCAAACCAGCAAAACTAAAGTGTTTGCTGCCGGGGATGTACGCCGCGGTCAATCGTTGGTGGTATGGGCCATCCGCGAAGGACGGCAAGCCGCGCAGGCGATAGATACGTTTTTAATGGGTTCTTCTGTATTGCCGCGCTAAGTAGCGTTAATTCTAGTAAAATAGCTGGGGATGCACATGAAGTGCATCCCCAAATTTTTTGAGTAAGTTCATGACAACATTACAAAACGACAATTTCCTCCGTGCGCTCAGCCGCCTACCAACCGATTACACCCCTGTGTGGATGATGCGCCAAGCGGGGCGCTATTTACCAGAGTATCGTGAAACGCGTAAAAATGCGGGAAGCTTTTTACAACTCTGTAAAAATGCGCAGTTTGCAACGGATGTGACGTTGCAGCCGCTAGACCGCTATCCACTGTTAGATGCGGCGATTTTATTTTCAGATATCCTTACCGTACCCGATGCAATGGGCTTAGGACTCTATTTTGAAGAGGGCGAAGGCCCAAAATTTGAGCGCACTTTGCAGCTAGAAGCGGATATTCAAAAACTCACCACGCCTGATATGGCAAAGCTCCAATATGTGTTTGATGCGGTTTCAAGCATTCGTAAAGCGCTCAATGGCCGCGTACCCTTAATTGGCTTTTCTGGTAGCCCTTGGACGCTTGCCACCTATATGGTGGAAGGCAAAGGCGGTACGGATTTTTTAAATACTAAAAAAATGGCTTATGCACGTCCAGATTTATTGCACCATATTTTAGAAACTACCGCGCAAACGGTCATTCAATATCTTAACGCGCAAATTGCCGCAGGCGCACAGGCCGTCATGATATTTGACTCATGGGGCGGCGCACTTTCACACAATGCATATACTGAATTTTCACTCAACTACATGCAAAAAATTGTGGCTGGCCTAACCAAAAATGCGGAAGGCCAAAAAGTACCGAGCATTGTGTTTACCAAAGGTGGTGCATTATGGCTTGAAGCGCAAGCCGAAATCGGCGCTGATGCACTGGGCTTGGATTGGGCTGTGGATATTGGCAGCGCACGCCAACGTGTGGGCCATAAGGTCGCCCTGCAAGGCAATTTAGACCCTGCCATTCTGCTCAGTACGCCAGAAGCGATTGAAAAAGAAGTGGCTAGCGTGTTAGCAAGCTACGGTAAAGGTAGTGGGCATGTGTTTAATTTAGGTCACGGCATTACGCAGTGGACGCCACCAGAAAACGCAGCATGTATGCTGAATGCGGTCAGAGCGTTGAGCAGGCAATATCACGCCTAAATTGATCTGAATTACACATGTAAGTTTTAGTGAAGACTAACCTTTAGGTTATGTCGGAGCTAAAACGCCGCTGCCATGCCGGAGGCGGTCAGACGACATAGTCAGCAATATCATCAGTCAATAAAAAAGCCCGAAATAATCGGGCTTTTTTATTAAGGGTTTATTTTATTTCAGCGTCATACGTTTCATCGTATCATCTTTATCAATGAACTTATGTTTTAATGCCCCTGCAACGTGCAAGCCAATCACAAGCAAAAATACAATACCGACAATTTCGTGCACTTCTTTAAATAATTCTCTGATGTCTTTATTGTCTAACCCCTCGATGAAGTCAATACCAAACCACATCAGGCCATATTTACTGTTGATAGCCATAATCAGGCCACTCAAAGGTACGGCAATCATTAACAGGTAGAGTACATGATGTGTGCCAGTGGCTAGCTTGCGCTCCCATGCTTTGTATGAGGCTAGCAAAGCGGGTGGACGGTGCGTAATGCGCCACACTAGGCGCAAAGCGATTAAAGCCAGCAAGGTAACACCAATGGATTTATGCAGATTAAAGTAAAAAGTTCTGGGGCTGGCTTCTTGGGCTAAATTCCAGGTGTATATGCCTAAATCAAACAGATCGAAGCCCAATTGCTTGGGCGCATCTTTCGGAAGCTCGCTCATAAACCAGCCGAGCGCAAACATGCCAAAAACAACAAGCGCAATGAGCCAGTGTAGAATAACAGCAACTTTAGTATAACGTGTTGAAACTTGATTCATTGTAGTATCCTGAAGGTAATATATTTCAATGTGTGACAGCGGTCACAGCGAATGATTGCATAAAAGCGCACCATTTTAATCGGTTAAATCTAATTAAGGAATAATTCATGCGAAATCTAATGATAATCATGAGTATGTTGGTATTTGTGGGTTGTGCACATTCGCAGCCAGATGCAACATCACCGATAAAACAGGCTGATTTTACGGTAGAAAAAGTGGGCGATGGAATTTACGTGCATCACGGCGCGCACCTTGATATTGATGCGGGCTACCAAGGTGATATTTGTAATTTGAGTTTTGTTGTAGGTAGCCGTGGCGTTGCTGTGATTGATACGGGCGGTAGCCTTAAAGTAGGCCAACAATTACGCGAAGCAATACGCAAAATCACGCCATTACCTGTGCTGTATGTCATCAATACGCATGTGCATCCAGACCATATATACGGCAACGCTGCATTTTTAGCCGATAAGCCACAATTTATTGGCCATGAAAAATTAGCCAATGCCATGGCCACGCGTGAAGAGCAGTATGCAAAGCTCAATCTGCGATTACTCGGGGATGAAGCTAAAGGCAGTGTGCTGGTGAAACCAACCATGGCGGTCAAGACCACGCTTGAAATCGATTTGGGCGACCGAAAGCTACAATTGACTGCGCACCCAGTCGCCCATACCAATACCGATGTTTCGCTGGCTGATAGCAAAACCAACACCTTATTTGCGGGGGATTTATTGTTTATTGAACGCACGCCCGTAATTGAGAGCGATATTAAAGGGTTAATTGCAGCACTTGAACAATTTAAAACAGGCCAGTTTACACAAGTCGTCCCGGGCCACGGACCTGTAGCCAAAGATTGGCAAGCCGCGATTGATAACGCCTTGCGCTATTTAAATACATTACTGGCTGATATTCGCACCAGCATCAAAAAGGGAGAAAGCATGGAAGCCACCATGAACACTGCGGCCGCCAGTGAAAAAGAAAAATGGGTGTTGTTTGATATTGCCAATCGGCGCAACGTGAATATTCTCTACCCCGCGCTTGAGTGGGAATAACGCCAATAAAAATTGGGCGTTTTAATGTATTTTTACGCACAACCTTTTTTGATGCTCTGGAAGCCTTATAAATAAAGGCTTCCAGAGCATTTATTTTTTCACGAGAGAATTTAAGCGTGCTTTGAAGATTTATTTGCTGCGATTATCCAAGCTACATGCAGTTTGTGGGTGACTACTTAACAGCAACATACCACCAGCAATACCTAAGTATAAGAAAAACACATCTGGAATCATTCTACCCAATACAATCGCTAAAAATAGCGCTAATACCATCAAGGTCAGTGCCGCTATTCTAGTTCTAAAACCAATTAATAGTGCCAAGCCCCCTAAAAGTTGTACTAGAATAAGTAGCGGTGCAAAAATTGCAGGCAAGCCAAATTGACCAAGGGTCATTTGATATTGTAAATAGCCGTCAGGCTGGCTGGTAATAGACACCAACTTTAGTACAACAATCCCTAGAAAAACTAAAGCCAACATAATACGTGCTATGGCAGTTTGATAATTGTGCATGATTAAACCTTAAAAAGTGAACGTAAAAAGATAGCCTGCATAATGCACCGAACAATACATTTTCGCAACTGTAACTAACATGAAAACTTGGCAACAAATCGCAACTATTTCACCTTCGACTTTGGCTGGCGTGCCAGATACGGCATCGAAAATCAGTATTTTTCAAGTGACGTGGCAAGAAGCGCAACAAGCGTTACAGGCCGTGAGAATCCCAGTTTTTGTGGTAGAGCAGTCAGTTAGCCCAGCGTTTGAATGGGATGAAATAGACGCGTACGCCGTGCATTTATTGGCCATGCATCACGCACAGCCCATTGCCTGCTTGCGAATTATTGAATATCAAAAAATCGGCCGAATGGCCGTGCTAAAAGAATGGCGCAATAAAGGCTTGGGTAAGGCGTTGCTCAATGAGGCAATTCGCATTTGCCGCGCTCAGGGCAGCGCCTATATTCGCCTATCAGCCCAAACGCACGCGCTACCGTTTTACCAAAAGGCGGGCTTCAGGCAGACGAGTGAGGAATATACCGATGTGCATATTCCGCACGTGGATATGCAACTTGATTTATAAATAGTTTGCTAAAATAACGCCTTATGTTCTTAACCAATTTTTAACAACGCAAAGAGAAAATCATGTCAAAAATCATTTTTAAAGCTGGTGAAGCCACCGTTTATTCAGAAGGTAAAGATGTTACCGCAGCAATGCCAGAAATTTTAATCGGCGCGGTGGATGGCCCTGTTGGCCAAGCTTTTGCAAACCTAATGGCACAAAGCAAAGGCCACACCGCAATGTTTGCCGTACGCGACATTAACCAACTGGTGCGCCCAGTGTGCATGACTGTACCAAAAGTTACCTTGAAAGGCAGTACGGATGTGGGCTTGTTTGGGGGTGTGGTGCAAGCAGCTACTGCGGACGCAATTTTAGATTGCGTCATCGAAGGCATTATCCCGAAAGATCAGGTCAATGATTTGTGTATTATCAGCTTGGTATGGATAGACCCAGGCTGTATTCCGCTAGAAAAAGAAGGCAAGCTCGATAAAGCCGACATGTACAAAAATAATTATGACGCGACTAAATTAGCCATTAAACGTGCTTTGAATAATGAGCCTAGCATTGATGAACTGATTGCAAACCGCAAAAAAATCAAACACTGCATGTGGGAAGAAAGCTGGGGCGAGATTTAATTTTTTACATCAATTTACGCCAACATCACAACATAGTTCTACATAAGCCATCTTAGTTTTGTTATGATAAACCATCACACAAAATTCGGAGGGTGTATGGCTGAACATAATGTATGTAAAGAGGCCTTTGATCGGCTTTGTGATGAAGTGAACACCGATAAAAAATCGGCAATTAACCCTGATGATTATTGGTTGTTTGAGTTGGGCTTTCGGTCTGCCATTGAAGAACTGCTGGCAATTGCCGATGCAGGTGAGCAGGCAAGAAAGTTTGTCTCGCCACGATTTCAAATGCTGGCAGATAAAATATTAAGCTCAAGACTGCACTAAAAAAAGCGGCATTTGCCGCTTTTTTATTTTTATCACAAGAAAACTCAGGCGTTATTTAGTGTGTTTTGCAAAAGTATACAAAATCAGGCCAATTGCCACCACAATGCCTATAAATGTGTAAATGCCTTGCCATCCTTGAAAAAGCATCATTGTCTCCTTTTTAGACGATTTAAAAACACAGGGTTGATAAAAAGTATGACTAACGCAAATGATAATATTTTTGACGCACGTAATATGTTGATATAAATCAATAAACTTAATGTATTAGAACAGGATTCCAATCATGCCTTCCATGTACCAGCACACCATTCCGCCATTAAAACGTGCCTTACGTAACCTTGCCGCTATTTTAAAAAAAGGCGCCGCTTATGCTAAGGCAAAAAATATCGAGCCTGGCGTGCTGTTAAATGCACGGCTTTTTCCTGATATGTATCCGCTCGTTCGTCAGGTGCAAATTGCCACAGACATGAGTAAAGGCGCAGCAGCGCGCTTGGCAAATGTGGAAATTCCAAAGTTTGAAGACAATGAAACCACGTTTGATGAACTCCAGACACGCATTGCCAACACCATTGCCTTTATTGACAGCATTCAGCCTGCACAACTCGAAGGCAGTGAAACGCGTGAAGTGGTGATTAGCGTGCGTAAAGTCAATTTAACATTTACCGGGCTGGATTACTTATTGAAGTGGGTGAACCCCAATGTGTATTTTCATGCGACTACAGCGTACAACATTTTGCGTCACAACGGTGTTGACCTAGGCAAGTCAGATTTTCTTGGGCCAAGAAAAGATTAAATTTTTCGCACCTTATCTGGCCTTGTTTCTAAGCGGCTCCAGTAGCGAAGATAGCCCGTTATGGTCAATTTCTTGCATCAGCTGCAACAAGCGCCCCAAGTCCCCTTTTGGAAAACCTTCGCGCGCAAACCAGTTTAGGTAATGGCCGGGTAAATCGGCAATCAGGCGGCCTTTATACTTGCCATAAGGCATGGCCAGCGTCACTAAACGTTGCAAATCATCAGGATTCATATGGGGCAGAAGTTTAGCATTTTGCAGTGAAAATATTGTATGCAAACGCGATGATTTATGCGCTGAAAACACTCGATAAAATTTAGCTGCTCTGCAAGCCTTATAAATAAAGGCTTTCGCATTCGACTTAGTGCTTTGGCACTTAGCGAGAATGGTGATACCAAGAACTGGTACAGAGCAGCTCAAAAGGTTTGTGGTGATTTTATCGTGAAAAAAACGTTTATTTGGTGCTGCTCAAAACACCCAAGCCACAATCTTGCGAAACTTGTTGCTCTAGTGCATTAAACGTATTGCCAGCTCCTGTGGCGCTGGCGTAAGGGTTTGAACGCAAGTAAGTTTGATATTCAAACTGCCGCGCACTCACCACTTTGGCGAGCGCATCAATCTTACAGGTACAGGTTTCCATAACGTTGGCAGCTTTTGACTGCGTGCTGCATTGTTGAATAGCATCGTCACGAGTTGCTTTTGGCCATGTAAGCGTATTGGTTTGGTTTGGTAGCAACACCGCGCGCGATTGCGAAAGCGTTGCATAAAGCATTTCAATGCTCGCACGTAGCTTGCCTAGTTCGGCCGTTTGCAAGGTATCTTGATGTGCCACGACCAATGTGGCTGCATCAACCTCAAATTGCGCGCTTGCTGTAG
>JAKPIR010000023.1 GCA_029549705.1 Pseudomonadota bacterium
TGCCCACTAAAATCATATCACGGGTTTCTGCCACGTTAACGGTAGACAATCGAATGGGGTGCAATAATGGAGAACTTGCATTGCAAGTGAGTGATGGCGCAGTACCAAGTTGCATTTTGCAACCTATTCAATCCACTGCGGCCTCTGCGACACCACCGTATTCAACTGTTACATTACTTGACGACACCAAGCTAAAAAATAACGGCTATTTGTATTGTATCGGCCAGTGGAATAATTTCGCATATCAGGTAAGAGAAACGGCTGTAGGTAGTGGCAAGTTTGATTTAAACAGACAAGTCACAAGGATTACTAGTGCAGGGGCTGTCACAACTTCAAATGTGACTATCGCGCCAGAAGTTGTGAGTATGCAAGCACAATATGGCGTATCAGCTACTGGAAGTAGCAATACCATCACCCTTTGGACGGATGCAACAGGTATTTGGGCGCCCGGTAATTTATCTGCAGTCAATCGTAATCGAATTAAGGCGGTGCGTATTGCGATTGCAACCCGCAACCCTTTAAGAGAAAAAACCGCTGTAACCCCCAATGCTTGCATCACCATGTATGGCGATTGCACCAATGCGGCCTCAGTCGCGGCGATTGCTGATGGTGCGTTGCAGTTAGATATTTCTGACTCTGCGGCTGATTGGCAAAATTACCGTTACAGAGTGTACGAAACTGTGATACCTGTTCGTAACGCGGTTTGGACTAAATTTTAATTGGGTCAATACGTATGATAAATATTCATTTATTCACGCCTGCAAAATTAAATAAAACACAAAAAGGCGTGGTTTTATTTTTCTCGCTGATTGCATTGGTAGTGATGTCTCTCGCCGCCGTAGCGTTGATTCGCTCCGTTGATACCACCAGCTTGATTGCTGGTAACTTATCATTTAGGCGTTCTGCGACAATTTCGGCAGATAGTGGCACTGAAACAGCGATGGCCTGGTTAAAAACGAAAAACAACAATTTACTCGTAAATAATATTACGGCTGACGGATACTATGCAGTAAACACGGCGAATGCTAAAACCCTGGTGAATGGAGCAACTGCAAGGCTTGCCACAGGTACTGGCATTACGGCTGGTGTAGATAATAGTGGAAATACCATTACTTATATCATCCAAAGAATGTGCTCCAGTACTGGTGTCGCAGACGAATATAAATGTTTATTAAGTACAAATGCATCTGCGCAGAGCTCAAAACAGGCAGGAAAACCCATACCAATCGTTACGATCTCTAAAACACCCGTCTATCGGGTCACGGTGAAGGTGGCTGGGCCAAAAAACACGGTGAGTTATATACAAGCTTTTTTGAGTTAATGGGTAAAAACAAACAAGCTAGCTATTTAAATACATTCAATAAATTGACTATTAGTATCAAAAAAATAAATTTTGATTAGGGGTAACACCATGAAATATACAACATTTAAACAGATTTTTCATAAATGCCTGAGTTTAGGCTTGTCAATCAGCATGGCTTTTCCGGCGCTTACCATGCCGCTTTCTGCCAATGCAGCGGTATTAAGTCTGCCCAATGCCCCTGTAGATGCAACGAGTGCCACGGTGACCGCTAAGCCAAACTTTATGTTTATTTTAGATAATTCGGGCAGTATGGTGCGCGATTATATTTCCACTTCAAAAAGTGACGATGCCCCAGCTTTAAGAGATGGTGCGCAATGTAAAGCGGCCATTAAAAACAGAGATGGCGATAAGATTACTGAAATTAAACAAGATGATGACCGGTTAAAAATCAAAACAGCTGGTGGACGTTACACAAAAGGGGATTACGTTTATATTACTGTGCCGGAGTTAAAAGTATCGGGCCAACCTTATTATTCTGGGGTCTATATTGTTAAAGATAGTAATTACACCCCAGGCAGTACGACTTGTACAACTTATAGTACCACTGCTACAACTAGTGTGCGAAATCCAACAACCTATGGTGCAACAGCTGGCCATAATGGCTATTGGACGGGGGTTGATGCAGGTCGCTATTGGGTGAACCCTGTGGCTTCTTGTTTTCCTGCCGCTACCTCTCCAATTACAAATAGTGGCAATACTTCCGCTCACACACAATGGACCACTGCGGGTAGTACCGGCGGTGACCCAAGCAAGTGCGGTTGGTATGATCCTTATGATATCGTTACCCCAGCAGGAACTTGTACTGCAACCTCAAGTGTAGGGGCTTCCGGCGGTAGAGATATTGAGGTTGAAATAGTACCTGACGGTGGTGGTGATAGAACATTCACTGCCGCCGAAGTTAAAGATGCCTATATACAATTCGTTAAAGATATCGATGATAATAACCCATCGGGCGGTGTTATCGGTTGGTATGAAGACAGTGCTTGTTTAGGTTCTAATTGGAACGCCAATAGTGTGTATGGTTTTGAGCCACCAGCAGCTACTGCACAGGTGAACAGCTTGTACTATAACCCTACAATCACTTATGAACCACCACCGCAACCCAACAAAGTGGGCAGTGCCTACCCAGCTAATTTGTTACCTGCAATGACCAGAGCTTATACTAATAATTGGACACGGGTACCAGCGAATGGGTTGTTGCTGACGACAGCCGCTAAAAAAATTAGCTTGGCTGGAAGTGGTGCAATGGGTGCTGTAAATATTGGCGACCCGCTACCGCCCGCTGCTATAGCTTGGTGGCCAGGGGCCGCTGGTACAACCGTGCCAGACATCACTTCAATGCGTGAATTGGTTTATTGCGATACGCCTAGAAGGCCCGATGCATTTGCCACAGATAAAGCCTGGCATGAATCTAGCCGTTGTAAACAAAATTTAGCTACCAATAATACCATTGCTAAATCTCCCAATTACCCTTACGAATTTCCAGCTAAAACAGATGGGCTAGGTACTGCTGGCCTTGCCTCTAACCCAGCTAAAACCCAATTCTACTATGAGTCAGAGCCGCATCAATATGGAGTGAGTTCAAAGTCAGGTAAAGATAGACTTGCGGGGGTAACGCCTACTGGATTCTACCCATTTGGGGAGATCTATTATCAAGCGAATCCGCATTATTTTAATATTACACCAATTGAGCATTGTACAACTGCACAATTGACAGACTGCCAGTTAGGGGGGGCATCTGGAAGTTATACTTTCCCGAGTTATGTGCGTTATTGTAAAGACCCGAATGATGCAAATAATGCTTCAATCAACCCCGCTGCAAATGCATGTCAGGCGCAATACACAGGTAATTACACAAATTGGGGTACTAACCCGATTAGTGGAGATTTCCGCTGGGCACGTTATGGTTTGTTTAATCGGGTAGAAATAGTTAAAGATGGTTCGGGTGTTATTGATGCCTCACAGAATTATGCCAAAGTTGCGAGCCGTACTGATTGTACGGGTGTGGTTGGGCCAAGCGGTTGCACGGCTGACCAAGAAATGACCAATTACGCTAACTGGTTTGCCTATTACAGAACACGTATGCTCATGATGAAGAGTGCGTCAGCACGTGCTTTTAGTGGACTAGACGACAATATGCGTGTAGGTTTAATGACAATTAATGATCCACAAGAGTTTAATGGTACAGATGCCAATGGCAATGGCTCAACCGGTAGTTACCTAAAAATTGAGGACTTTACCGGCAATGCAGGCGGGCAAAAAGAGCAGTGGCTCACCACACTTTATAATGTGCCAGATACCATTGCACCTACACCGTTACGCCAGGCATTATCGACTGCGGGCAAAGTGTTTGCGGGTAAAGCAGCGGATGTCGGCTTGGTAGGAGACCCATTGCAATTCTCTTGCCAAAAGAATATTAGCCTATTAACAACTGACGGTTTTTGGACGGGTGCGTTAAATGATGGAACTGCGCAAAAAGTAGATGGCACTGTCGTAGGTCATCAAGATACTACTGAAACACCGCCTAAAAAAGATGGTTTAAATATTGCCAATACGTTGGCAGATACGGCCATGTACTACGCTAAAGGTGGGTTAAGAAACGGTGCGTACAGTAATTGCACCAATACATCGACCCCACCATTAACATCAGAGGATTTTTGTTTGGCAGTAGCTCCTGATGGTAAAAAAATGCGTACCTATACCATGGGCTTGGGTGTGGATGGTACGTTAGGGTTTGATAAAAACTATTATGCGACCGTTGGCACCAGTGCTGATTACAATGCCATTAAAGCGGGAACCAAAAACTGGCCTGCACCAGTGCCAAACGGGCCAGCCGCCGTAGATGATTTATGGCATGCTGCGGTGAATGGTGACGGCACTTACTTTAGTGCGAAATCACCAGAGGATGTGACTAATTCTATGCAAGCATTGTTTCAGGCATTAAACGCTGAGGTGAATGCCGGCACACCAGCGGCAGTGTCTAGCCAAAGGCCAAGTAGCAATGCAAGTAGCCCCGATTATGGCTATAGTACGAGTTATATTAAAGGAGATTGGACAGGTAATTTAGTTGCTAGAAAATTATCAAGTAGCTTTGGTAGTTTCTTTACGGCTGATGCGCCACTGTGGTGCGCAGACGCACCGGCACCAGAGCTGATAGCTAAAGGCATTCCTGCTTCTTGCCCAACTATATTGCCAGGCATGTCACCAGCCTCACGTAATATTTTGATGAGTAATGGCGGTGGCGGTTCTGGCTTACAAGCATTTACTTTTGGCAATTTAAATGCAACGCAAGAAAACTATTTTAGAAGCCCACATATCGGCTCACTAAGCCAATGGGCTACTCTAACAGCTGCGCAACAAACCGCTGCTGAAGAAGTGAATTTAGTGAACTTTATTCGTGGCGATAAATCCTATGAAGAAACCAGTGCTATAGCAGCCAATAGGCTCTACCGTGAACGCAAAGGTAGGTTAGGTGATATTACGGAATCTGACCCAGTCTACGTTGGCAATCCGCCATTCGGTTATTTGGATGCAGGTTACAGCAGTTTTGTTACCGCACAAACTGCACTAAATAAGCAAACGGTTTACGTGGGCGCCAATGATGGCATGTTGCATGCTTTTGATGCTACAAATGGCAACGAGCGCTGGGCGTTTATTCCCACTTCGATGTTGCCAAAACTATATAAATTAGCAGACAAAAACTATGCTGCAAATCACGTCAATTACGTGAATGGTAAAGCAACCGTTGGAGATTACTATGATGGTAGCCAATGGCGCACCATACTTGTAAGTGGGTATGGTGAAGGCGCGCGCGGTTTATTTGCGATGGATATTACTAACCCAGATTCGCCTAAACTTTTATGGGAGAATCAGAATAACAAACTTGGTTACATCTATGGCAAGCCAGTGATTACCAAAAAAGTGAATGGTGACTGGGTTGTATTGACCACTTCTGGCTATAATAATATCGGTGGAGCAATAGGTGGAGATGGGCATGGTAGATTCTTAGCATTGAACCCAACGACAGGTGCTATTGTGAACGAAGCTGATATTGGCACTGCGAATATACCTGGGAACTTAGCACCGTTAGCGGCTCTTGCAGTTGACCCAAATACTAACAATGAATCTAAATATGCCTACGCAGGTGATATTCATGGCAATTTGTGGGTATTTGAAATCAATGCATCAAGTGTGACGAAGCTTGCTGAGCTAAAACACGGCACCAATGAACAGCCGATTACGGTTGCACCGGAACTTACTAGCATCAATGGTGATGCAGATGCCTTGGTCATTGTTGGTACTGGCAAATTACTTGAGTATGCGGATTTGGGTACATCAGATGTGCAAACACTTTATGCGATTAAGGATAATCATTCAGGTGCAAACTTGGGAATCCCACGCACTTCATCTGACTTTGTTAAGCAGGAGTTTGCGACCAGTGGGCAAACCCGTACGATGAGCACACCTGCAACTGTAGATTTGACTACTCAAAAAGGATGGTGGGTCGATATGAATGACCCTGGTGAACGCCAAGTTTCACCAAGTTCCTTGATTGCAGGCGTGATATTAGTACCAACAACTGTGTCACAAGGTGAGACTTGTAGTCCAACTGGGCATGGCTGGATTAACTATCTAGACTATTTAACAGGTACACCTAGCCCGGGACCTGTAGCTGCAGAATATGTAGATGCTACGATTGCGGGTCTGGTACCTTTAATTAAAACGGATGCAAATGGTGATGACAAACTTGAGGCGAACGCAATCAAAAAAGATTACGATGTGAAAACAAAAGGTCCCATTGAGATTTCAGGGGGTGCTTCAAGCCGTAATCGTTTAATTTGGCATGAATTAATCGAGTAGTAAAAGTTTTAGACAAGTAAAAAATAAAGCGGGCAATGCCCGCTTTATTTTTTCATATTGGAGGTGTCAAAAGAGATCATTTTTAAGCAATATTGGCTGCGAATCTTTTAATGTGCTCTATGAGCCCAATAAATATTGGCTTGCAGAGCACTGAAAATTGCTCGAGAGTATTTGTAAGAAACTTTGCTTATAAAATATCTGCCAGATAGCATTCAATGAATAAGTAAGGCTTCTGTGGTAATTGGTGGTTATGGTTGAGTGATTTCTGGAATAGTCGTTGAGAGTTTTGTAGCTGTTCGCTCTACAAAACTGCCATCAGGTGCTGTCTTTTTAGTTTTTACAGGTAGGTATTGATAATCAACCGCTAGCCAAACTTCAATTTTTTCTTCTCCCTCTTTTGATAAGTGAATGGTTTTTAACTCTCCGAGTTTAGTTTGAATAATTTCTTCGCCTAAGAAAATAAAGTGATGCGCGTAAATATTTTTGCCATCGGTGGTGACAATTTCGATGTTTTCAGACGGTGGATAGTACATGAATTGATACAAGTAACTTATTTCGTCTTGAGTGCCTTG
>JAKPIR010000425.1 GCA_029549705.1 Pseudomonadota bacterium
GCTTTGATTTTAAAACAATGTTTAAAACCGTTGCTGTCTATCAAATTGATTAGCATAGGCTCTAAATATTAAAAGCCAGCATTGCTGGCTTTTAATTGATGTACGCTTACTTTAATGTGAAACTTAAAACGGTATGTCATCCTCAAAATCATCAAATGCATTTCCACCAGTTTGCGCAGGGGATTTTTGAGTGCTTGAAGTTGGTCTTGACTGCCCTTGACTTGGCGCAGCTTGATTGTAATCATCACCGCCACTTTGGTCCATACCGCCATCATAGCTTGCATTTGAGCCGCCATCACGTCCGCCCAGCATTTGCATTTGATCTGCAATAATTTCTGTTGTATAGCGGTCTTGGCCTTCTTTTGTTTGCCATTTGCGCGTTTGCAGGCGGCCTTCAATATATACCGGGCGGCCTTTTTTTAAGTACTCCCCCGCAATTTCTGCAAGTTTGCGGTACATCACAATGTTATGCCACTCGGTGCGCTCTTGCTTTGCGCCTGATTTATCTTTCCAATTATCAGTCGTGGCAATACTAAAATTACACACCGCTTCACCATTTGGCATAAAACGCACCTCTGGGTCGCGCCCGAGATTGCCCACTAGTATTACCTTATTTACTGATGCCATTTTTAACCCTTCAACAATTGATGCACTAAAGTTTCTATTTCCGCTTCGTTTAAACTTTGCGATTTATCTAATTTTAAAATAACTGTAAGCTCTTTTGGCAACACAGCCACTTCTAACACACCTTGCAGGTTCGTTAAGCTTCGTTTAAGCGCCTCAACCTCTGTAGCGTTCATATTCAAAGCCGATTCATCCATGCTGAACATTTTTGTTTTAACTGCCGGCGGTGCCTGCATTGAATACGCAAATATTAGCCATAAAATCATCATTACGCTACAAAAAATAAAAACGCTGGCATAGCCAAATTGATGTGATAAATATCCACCAAGTGCGCCACCAACAAAAATACCTAATGATTGCGTTGTATTATAAACGCCCATCGCTGTGCCCTTTGCAGCCGCAGGCGCAATTTTACTGATAATTGAGGGTAGCGTTGCTTCTAATATGTTAAAGGCCACAAAGTATAGCGTTAGCGAAAAAACAATACCCCAAAAGTGTTGAATAGAAACGGAAAACATGAGTTGCGCTATCAACATCAACCCTATAGCCAACACAAATACCTGCTTCATTTTGGCTTGTTTTTCAGCATAAATAATCGCTGGCACCATCAATATGAATGAGCCAATTAAAACGGGCAAATAAATATGCCAATGTTGATTAACCTCAATTTGGCTCGATTTTGTAATGGCAAATGGCACCACCACAAACATGGCCATCTGCGCGGCATGCAGGGCAAAAATACCGTAATTTAGACGCAATAACTGCTTGTTTTTAAGTACATCTTTTAACTTTTCAGGGGTAGCACTCGCATCCGAATGGTGATAACTATGCACGGGGTCAGGCACAACAAATTTAACGACTGCTATTGCAGCCAACGTTAGTAATGCAGTCATAAAAAATATGCCTGGCACGCCAATCCATTGGTTGAGTATCGGCCCACCCACAAGTGAGATGGCAAAAGCAACACCGATGGTGGCCCCGATGGTGGCCATGGCTTTGGTGCGATGCTCATCTCGAGTGAGGTCAGCTAATAAAGCAGTCACCACAGCAGAAACTGCGCCTGCACCCTGCAAAGCGCGGCCGATAATCACGCCTTCAATATTCATGGCAAGCGCCGCCACCATACTGCCCACCGCAAAAATACCAAGCCCCAAGTAAATCATGGGTTTTCGACCATATTTGTCAGAAGCCATACCGAATGGCAACTGAAAAAAAGCTTGCGTTAAGCCATATGCGCCCAGTGCCAAACCTATCATAAACGGGGTTGGATGTTCAGGAAAAGATGCAGCATAGATCGCAAAAATCGGCAAAATTGAAAACATGCCGAACATGCGCAAGCCGTAAATAGAGGCCAGGCTCGTTGTCGCGCGTACTTCAAGCGGGGTCATTTTTTCTGAAATTGCCATGAGTAATTTAAGGGTTAATTTGTGTGCTGAATTTAAAAAGTGTGAACGACTATCTTTGGTTTTTTTCTATTTTTCGGGTCAAGTTTTTTACAAGCGATGAAAAATTTTGCGCTTAATTTATAAAAGTAGGTATATTAGCAGGTTGCCAAAAAATTAACTCGAGTCTTTAGTAAAAGCATGATGGAATTCATTAAAATTCGCGGCGCACGCACGCACAACCTTAAAAATGTCTCTTTGGATATTCCACGCAATCAACTCGTGGTGATTACCGGGCTATCTGGCTCAGGTAAATCAAGCTTGGCGTTCGATACCTTGTACGCAGAAGGTCAACGCCGCTACGTTGAAAGCCTATCAGCTTATGCACGTCAATTTTTGGCACGTATGGATAAACCTGATGTTGATTTAATTGAGGGTTTGTCTCCGGCCATTTCCATTGAACAAAAATCCACATCGCACAATCCACGCTCAACAGTAGGCACGGTCACGGAAATTCATGATTATTTGCGTTTGCTTTACGCGCGCGCCGGCGATCCAGAATGCCCTGACCACGGCATTAAGCTTGAAGCACAAACGGTCAGCCAAATGGTCGATAGCGTACTCAAATTACCTGAAGACACAAAACTAATGATTCTCGCGCCTGTGGTGGCTAATCGCAAAGGCGAGCAAATCGATTTGTTTGAAGAACTTAAAGCACAAGGTTTTGTGCGTCTGCGTATAGATGGAAAAATTTATGAAGTTGATGCACTGCCGCAGTTAGCAAAAACCAGCAAACACAATGTGGACGTGGTGGTTGACCGCCTAAAAGTGAAGGCGGACATGAAGCAGCGTATTGCTGAATCTTTTGAAACCGCACTGCGTTTAGCCGATGGTAAAGCGATAGCTGTTGAAATGGATTCGGCTATTGAGCATTTATTCTCAGCTAAGTTTTCATGCCCAGTGTGTGACTACTCACTTGCAGAACTAGAACCGCGTTTATTCAGCTTTAACAACCCTATGGGTGCATGCCCTAAATGTGATGGTTTAGGCAATGTTAACTTTTTTGACCCAAAACGCGTAGTAGCTTTTCCGCATTTATCATTGGCTTCTGGAGCCATTAAAGGCTGGGACAAGCGCAATCAGTTTTACTTTCAAATGCTCACGAGTCTTGCAAATCACTATGCGTTTGATATTGAAACACCTTTTGAGAAATTACCCCAGACCATGCAGGAAATAGTTCTGAACGGTAGCGGAAAAGAGCAAATCGCTTTTAACTACTTAAACGAACGCGGCACTATTTTTCAGCGCAGTCATAGTTTTGAAGGAATTTTGCATAATTTACAGCGTCGCTACCATGAAAGCGATTCACTCGCTGTGCGCGAAGAGCTATCCAAATATATCAACAGCACCACATGCCCTGATTGCGCAGGCACTAGGCTAAAACGAGAGGCGCGACATGTTAAAGTAGGCAATCAGAACATTCATCAGGTGTGCGAAGTACCATTAAAGCAAGCGCTCACTTTTTTTGAATCGCTTGAGTTACAAGGTGCAAAACTCGCCATTGCCGATAAAATTGTGAAAGAGATTCAAAACCGTTTGAAGTTTTTAACCAATGTCGGTTTGGAATATTTATCACTTTCGCGCTCGGCTGAAACACTTTCGGGCGGTGAAGCGCAGCGCATTCGCTTAGCCAGCCAAATTGGCAGCGGCCTAACGGGTGTGATGTATGTGCTGGATGAGCCTTCCATTGGCTTGCATCAGCGCGATAACGACCGCCTGCTCGATACGCTCAAACGCCTGCGTGATATTGGAAATAGCGTGATTGTCGTTGAGCACGATCAAGATGCCATTATGGCTGCCGATTACGTGGTGGATATTGGGCCAGGAGCGGGGGAACACGGCGGTAAAATTGTTGCAGAAGGAACACCGGCACAAATTCAACAAAATGCAGATTCACTCACGGGCCTATACCTAAGCGGCAAAAAGCAAATTCAATATAATAAGGTGCGTACTAAGGCTGATCCAGCCCGTTGGTTAAAACTCAACCACGCTACGGGCAATAACCTGAAGGATGTATCCGTCGAAATTCCTGTGGGTTTACTCACTTGCATCACCGGGGTTTCAGGCAGCGGCAAATCAACGCTGATTAATGACACGCTCTACCGCGCCGTGGCGCAACATCTTTATGGTAGCAATGCCGAACCTGCTGCTTTTGGCGATATTGGCGGACTAGAATTTTTCGACAAAGTGGTCGATGTTGACCAAAGCCCGATTGGACGCACACCGCGGTCAAACCCAGCCACCTACACAGGTTTATTCACGCCAATTCGCGATTTATTTGCCGCCGTGCCTGAAAGCCGTGCGCGAGGTTATGGGCCTGGTCGCTATTCATTCAACGTCAAAGGTGGACGTTGTGAAGCCTGCCAGGGCGATGGCGTGATTCGTGTAGAAATGCACTTTTTGCCAGACGTGTACGTGCCTTGTGATGTGTGCAAAGGCCACCGTTATAATCGCGAAACGCTCGAAATTCAGTTTAAAGGCAAAAATATTCATGAAATTTTGGGCATGACGGTAGAACAAGCGCACACTTTCTTTAGTGCGCAGCCGGTAATTGCCCGCAAACTTAAAACATTGCTTGATGTGGGCTTAGGCTATATCACGCTTGGGCAAAGCGCTACCACGCTTTCAGGCGGTGAGGCACAGCGCGTCAAACTAGCCCTTGAACTCAGCAAGCGCGACACTGGCCGCACCTTGTATATTTTAGACGAGCCCACCACTGGCCTTCATTTTGCAGACATTCAACTCTTGTTAGATGTGATTCATCGATTGCGTGACGCGGGTAATACTATTGTCATTATTGAACATAATTTAGATGTAATTAAAACCGCAGACTGGATTATTGACATGGGCCCTGAAGGAGGCGATGGCGGCGGCATGGTCATTGCCGAAGGTACTCCAGAACAAGTGGCACAAATCAGCCAAAGTTATACGGGGAAATATTTAAAGGCAATGTTGTAGCTATCGTTTTGCCAAACTGTTTTTACTAAAAAAGCACAGTAAAAAACGCGTTTCAAACACCAATAATTCAACGATAAAAAAATAATGCTCTGGAAGCCTTTATTTACAAGGCTTCCAGAGCATCGAAAAAGGTTACGCCTTAAATATAGCTAAAATTGGGTTAATAGTGCTTCTATTACAGGTAATACGCATAAGCAAAAATTGCCAGCATGATGAGTAGTAGCACGACCTTTGCAACAAGCGCAACAATAAAACCTAAACCTGCGGCAATGCCAACAGCCGTGGCTTGACTGGTTTCTTTTTCCGCAAGTAGTTCTCCAATCGCCGCACCAACGGCGGTGCCAATAATCAGCCCAAATGGCCCTGTAAAAAAGCCAATCAACCCGCCAATGGCCGCGCCCCAAAGTGCATATTTGCTGGCGCCAGCCTTTTTGACGGTGATGAATGAAGCCACAAACTCAACAATGAGTGCCAAAAGTGCAATTAGCCCGATGATGATGATTGTGAGTACGCTCACTTTGGCAAAGCCATCTAACCACGCGGCAATAAATAGGCCCACAAATACCAGCGGAATACCCGGCAACATCGGCAATATGGTGCCTGCTATCCCAACTAACACGAGCACTGCAGCTAACAGCCATAACCAGTCCATAGCCTAATCCTTAGGCAATTCAGCAAAGCGCATTCGGCTTTGGATAGTTGCGGTGCGGCGGTTCAAATATTTGGTTGACCGATGTTGATCATAAAAACGCGGGTTTGGAATCATGGCGGCAAGCTTGGCGGCTTGCGCGGAAGATAATTTGCCTGCGCTAGTTTTATAATAATGCCGCGCTGCTGCCTCAGCGCCAAAAATCCCGTCACCCCATTCAATCACATTTAAATAAATTTCTAAAATGCGCTGTTTGCTCAGCATCGCTTCCAGCATGACGGTAATCACCGCTTCTTCTGCCTTGCGCCAGGGTGTGCGCTTGCTCGATAAAAATAGGTTTTTAGCGAGTTGCTGGCTGATGGTTGAACCGCCCGCAACAATCTTGCCTTTTTTCAGGTTTTTTTCAAAAGCGTTTTCAATGCCTTCCCAATCAAAACCTTCGTGGTCTTTAAACTTGGCGTCTTCGCTGGCAATCACGGCACGCTTTAAGTGATTTGAAATTTGCGCGTAGTCCACCCATCGATATTTGAGTTCAGCGTCTGGTTTACTTTCTTGAATAACCGCCAAACGGTCCTCCATAAAAGCACTGGTTGAAGGATTAAACTTAATCCACCAGCAAATGTGCAAAAATATCCATAACTGATATAACAAAATTGCGAGGATAAAAAACACAAATGCGCGTTTAACAACACCGCCCAACCCTAATGGCTGCGCATTAGGGTTGCGATTAAAAAGCCAGCGAATCAATTGATTGACTTTCTTAAATGTGAAATCACGGTGGCTGTTTCAGGGCGAACGCCGCGCCAAACATAAAAAGCCTCGGCTGCTTGCTCAACCAACATGCCTAATCCATCGGCAACGATTGCACCGGTTGCACGCGCCTGCGCCATAAAGGGCGTTTCACGGCCATACATCATGTCATACGCTAAAGTGTGCTGTGCGAAAACCTGGTCGGAAATTGGCAAACGTGATGCCGTTAAACCAGTTGAAGTGGCATTAATCACAATGTCAAAAGGCTGTTTTAAACTCGGCGGATTTAAATGCTCAAAGGTAGTGACGGTGATATTACAAACAGCATGCGCAACAGCCACACGCTGCACCATAAAGTGGGCTTTTTCCAACGTACGGTTGGCAATGGTCAGGCTTGCGGGCTGCGCCAACAAAATAGGCAGCAACACGCCTTGAGCCGCACCACCAGCACCTAGCAACAACACATGTTTATCAGCAAAACGTACTTGTAAATTTTGCTCAATGTCATTCACCAAACCCACACCGTCAGTGTTATCGCCCTGAATACTATCCTTAGCAAAAATTAGCGTGTTCACCGCGCCTGCTGACTTAGCGCGCTCGGTTAAGGCATTACAAAGTTGATAAGCCTCCAGTTTAAAAGGCACGGTAACATTGGCACCGCGATAACCTTTATCGACTAAAGTTTGCACGAGCGGAGCAAAGCCATCCAATGGCGCCAGCACAGCCTCATAGGATAAATCCTGATGGGTTTGAAGCCGAAAGGCTTCGTGAATAATTGGTGATTTACTGTGAGCAATTGGATTGCCAATTACTGCATAATGGTCAGTCATCGATACTATTTTCTTTCAATTCGCCCCAAGGCAGGCTAGTAAAAATTCCAATGGAAAAGTATAACCCGAAACTATACTTTTTATCGTCAAAAGCATACGCATTAAAATGGTGCATTTTTTGCTGTGACGCACTTATTTTGTGCGCTAGTTTGTAGTGTTTTTTGATGTTATGCGCCGAATCTAGCGATTTATCTATTTTTTAGCTGGCACACTTCCTGCTATTATTACGCATTAAGAATTACGTTCGAATTTATTTTTTTACCAATGCGCCCTCAACTATAGGAGACATTCATGTCTGTAGCAAATGTTATGAAAATGGTAGAAGAAAACGACATCAAATTCGTCGATTTCCGCTTTACTGATACCCGTGGCAAAGAACAGCACGTTACCGTACCCGTGTCACATTTTAACGAAGATAAGTTTACTGAAGGCCACGCGTTTGATGGCTCTTCAATTGGCGGCTGGAAAGGCATTCAAGCATCTGATATGCAATTGATGCCAGATGCCTCAACCGCAAACATTGACCCATTCATGGATGAACCAACCCTTATTTTAACCTGTGATGTCGTTGACCCAACCGATGGTAAAGGTTACGAGCGTGACCCACGTAGCTTGGCTAAGCGTGCTGAAGCCTACTTAAAATCAACGGGTTTAGGCGACACAGCTTACTTCGGCCCAGAGCCAGAGTTCTTCATTTTTGACAGCATTCAATGGGATGTACAAATGAGTGGCTGCTCAGTGCGCATCAACTCAGAAGAAGGCGCTTGGGCTTCAAACGAAAAATTTGAAGGCGGCAACACTGGCCACCGTCCAGGTGTTAAAGGCGGCTACTTCCCAGTGCCACCAGTCGATTCATTGCATGACATCCGCTCAGCCATGTGTATGACGCTTGAAGCAATGGGCGTGCCTGTTGAAGTGCACCACCATGAAGTGGCCACTGCTGGTCAATGTGAAATCGGCACTAAATTCAGCACCTTAGTACAACGCGCTGACTGGACGCAAATTCAAAAATACGTGATTTTGAATACCGCACACGCCTACGGTAAAACTGCGACATTTATGCCAAAACCATTCGCTGGCGATAACGGTTCAGGTATGCATGTGCACCAATCCGTTTGGAAAGACGGCAAAAACTTGTTCGCTGGTAACGGCTATGCGGGTTTGAGCGAATTTGCCTTGTACTACATCGGCGGCATTATCAAACACGCTAAAGCATTGAATGCAATTACAAACCCAGGTACTAACTCATACAAACGCTTAGTGCCACACTTTGAAGCACCAGTAAAATTAGCATACTCAGCTAAAAACCGTTCAGCTTCTATCCGTATTCCTTTTGTGCATTCAGACAAAGCACGCCGTGTTGAAGCACGCTTCCCTGACCCTATCGCTAACCCATACTTAGCTTTCTCTGCATTGCTCATGGCTGGTTTAGATGGCGTGCAAAACAAAATTCACCCAGGTGAGCCAGCAACTAAAGATTTATACCATCTTCCACCTGAAGAAGATGCACAAATCCCAACCGTATGTGCATCATTAGAAGAAGCACTTGCAGAGTTAGACAAAGACCGTGAGTTTTTAACCAAAGGTGGTGTATTTACCAATGACTGGATTGATGCTTATATTGCATTGAAAATGGAAGAAGTGAACAAAATCCGTATCACACCTCATCCAGCTGAGTTTAGCTTGTACTACTCTTGCTAATATCGTTTAGTAAGTAACCTAAAAAAGGGGCATTTGATGCCCCTTTTTTTATTGTTCACTTTATCGGCTAAAGTCCAATGTCAAACTTACGTAAAACAATGCGTTGGCATACTATGTTGCCAAATTTCATTAACTCTACTAAACTAAGCCCATGAAAAAATATTTATTGATATTTGCCTTGAGCGCTGGCGCATTTTCTGTGAATGCATTCGCTGAAATCTATAAACACGTAGATGCCGATGGGCGTATTACTTATTCCAATATTAAATCTAAAGGTGCCACACGTTTAGATATTGACCCTGATGCCAATGTCATTAAAAATGAGCGGGCCAGATCAAACATCAATCGTGCAAATAACAATAACAACCGCGCCGCTACACCAAGTGATTTTCCAAAAGTAGATAAACAAACGCAAAGCAACCGCGATAGTAAACGTCAGGAAATCTTACAAAATGAGCTAGAGGGCGAAAAAGCAGCCTTGGCGCAAGCCAAAAAAGCCTATGCTGAAGGCGAGGCCAACCCCGAAATGGTGCATCATGCCGACGGCAAAACATTTCGAAATGTTGCAAAATTTCAAGAAAAAATGAAAAGCCTTCAAGCCGATGTTGATGGCCATGAAAACAATATTAAGCTTCTAGAAAAAGAGCTTGAGTCACTACGCTAGCCTAGTACTCATCAAAAATCTGCCCGCCCCTCATCAAATGAGACCAGCATGATATGTTGGTCTCATTTTTGCTTTAATCATAGTATGATGATTCATCCCTTAACAATCTCAAGTTTTATTTTGGTGCAATAACGCAAAATGGTTCAATCAACCCCAAATTTATTCAGTGGGCTAGAGCATCTCGCTACCGCAATCATTCTGCTCGATCAAAATAGCCATGTGGTCTACATTAACCCAGCGGCCGAGATTACCTTTGCATTTAGTGCCACGCACGTGACTGGCATGCCAATTAACGAGGTGTTTCCTGAATGTGAGATATTGATGCTGGCCATTAAAAATGCGATTTCCCAGCAAAGCCCATTCAGAGAGCACGAGTTCACGATTACCACCAACCGGTTTCAGTCGTTTTCTGTGACTTGCACAGCCACCCCGATTGATGCACCAAATGCGTGCCTGATTTTAGAATTTCAGCAAATGGACGCACAACTTCGCATCGCGCGCGAGGAGCGTATGCTGATACAGCAACAAGCCAATGCCGAATTGTTACGTAACCTCGCCCACGAAATTCGCAACCCGCTTGGCGGCCTTCGAGGTGCTGCCCAATTACTTGAGCATGAGTTACCTTCACCAACTTTACGCGAATACACGCAAGTCATTATTAAAGAGGCCGACCGCCTACAAGCACTGATGGATCGCTTGCTGATTCCACACCGCGCACCAAAATACCAGCCAACCAATATCCATGAAGTGCTTGAACGCGTGCGTAGCCTGCTGCTCGCAGAGTCGCCCAAAACAATGCTGATTCAACGCGACTACGATTTAAGTCTGCCTGAACTCATCGGTGACCGTGAAAAGCTCATTCAAGCCGTGCTGAATATTGCCCGCAATGCCGCACAGGCTATGCAAACGCACAACACGAGAGACAGTAAAATTATTTTTAGAACCCGTGCTGAGCGGCAGGTAACGCTTGCACGCAAGCGTTACCGCGTAGCCATTAAGCTAGAAATTATTGATAACGGGCCGGGCATTCCCGCTGACATTCGCGACCGTATTTTTTATCCGCTTGTATCGGGTGCTGAAGGCGGCACAGGGCTAGGTTTAACACTTGCACAAACATTCATCACCCAGCATCACGGCATGATTGAGTGTGAAAGCGAGGCGGGCAAGACTTGCTTTACGATTTTGTTACCAATTGAAACTTCAGCAGTGAAGCCAACAATAATAAAACAGTAAACATTTGTAGGAGCGCAATCTATTGCGCGAAAGTAGTGCTGACAGGTCGCATAATTCGCGCAATAAATTGCGCTCCTACAGTCTTTTATACAATTTGAAAGCTAAACATGAAACCAATCTGGATTATCGATGATGACAAATCAATACGCTGGGTATTTGAAAAAGCCCTGACGCGCACTGATTTAGACTACAAGACATTTTCATCTGTGGCTGAGGCGCTCAATATGCTGGAACGTGAGCAGCCGCAAGTCGTGGTCAGTGATATTCGCATGCCCAATGGTTCTGGCTTGGATTTTTTGACTGAAATCAAGCAAAAGTATCCTGATATTCCTGTCATTATCATGACCGCTTATTCAGACCTAGAAAGCGCCGTTGCTGCTTTTCAAGGCGGTGCATTTGAGTATTTAGCCAAACCGTTTGATGTAGACCAAGCCATTGATGTGATTAAGCGCGCGGTTGAAGAAAGCACCAGAGAATACACCGAAAAAGTCACGCTGGAGGCCACGCCAGAGATTATTGGCCAAGCACCTGCCATGCAGGAAGTTTTTCGCGCCATTGGCAGGCTTAGCCGCTCGCACGCAACCGTGCTCATCAATGGTGAATCTGGCAGCGGCAA
>JAKPIR010000030.1 GCA_029549705.1 Pseudomonadota bacterium
ATGGACAGTCTAGAATGCCAAAAGGTGGCAACGTCAGCGTGCCTGTACTACCTATTCTTGCCATTTTGCTAGTGATTTGGCTGGCAAGCGGGTTTTATTTGGTAGATTCTGGTTCAAAAGGCGTGGTACAGCGCTTTGGTAAAATGTTGGACGAAACGACAGAACCCGGCCCACGCTGGCACCTGCCTTATCCGATTGAAAAAGTAACGGTTGTTAATATGGAGCAAGTGCGCCGGTTAGAGGTGGGCTATCGCAGTAGCGGCGAAGGTAGCGGGCTTAAAGTAAAGCAGCCTAAAGAAGCGCTGATGTTAACGGAAGATGAAAATATTATTGATTTGCAATTTGCCGTGCAATATAACCTTAAAAATGCGACCGATTATTTATTTAACAACCGGTCAACTGATGACGCTGTGATGTCTGCAGCAGAAACTGCCATTCGTGAAGTGGTAGGTAAAAATAAATTGGATGATTTACTTCAAAATGGTATTCAAGATACGTCAGACCGGATGCAGGCTATATTAGACAGCTATAAAACAGGGGTCAAAATCATCAGTGTTTCTTTACAAAGTGCGCAGCCGCCTGAGCAAGTGCAAGAGGCATTTGAAGACGTTAACCGAGCCAATCAGGATAATCAACGTCAAATTAACGAAGGCCAGGCGTATGCGAATGATGTGATACCAAAAGCGCGCGGTACGGCTTCAAGATTACTTGCAGAGGCAGCCGGTTACAAGCTAAAAATTGAAAGTGAAGCAAAGGGTAATGCCAGCCGGTTTGACCAAATTTTGGCACAATATAACAATGCCCCAGAGGTGACTCGTCAACGTCTGTTTTTAGATGCGCAGGAACAGATACTATCCAGTGTAAGTAAAGTGGTGATTGATCAAAAAGCAGGAAGTCTTATGTATCTTCCGCTTGATAAGCTAATGAGTTCAGACAATGCTGCGCCGCAACAATCTCAATCCATGCAGTCTTTAAATCCGCAGGCAGCAGTAGCGCCTGAAGCCGCTGCAACGGCAGATCGTACGCGAGATGCCTTACGTAGCCGTGATAGAGAAAGCCGATAGGGAGTGATGATGAAAAATTTAACAAATGTGCTAGTTGTTGCTTTAGTGGCGGTGTTTTTTTTATTTAGCTCAGCTTACACCGTAGATCAAGCAGAGTTTGTCGTGGTGAAACGCTTGGGTGAAATTGTGTCAGTTAAAAAATCACCAGGCCTATATTTTAAAGTGCCTTTTATTGATGACATCAAGCGCTTTGATAACCGGATTGTGACCTTGGATTGGGAGCAGCCTGCTAAATTTATTACCAGTGAAAATAAATATATGCTGGTCGATTCTTTTGTAAAGTGGCGCATTATAGATCCCGCTAAATACTATGTATCAGTCAAAGAGGGCGGTGAGACCGCTGCTGAAGATAGGTTGTCTAAGGTTGTGAATGCTGGCCTGCGTACTGAGTTTGGTAAGCGTACCGTCAGAGAAGTCATTGCTGGCGAGCGTGAAGTGATTATGAAAAACTTGCGCAAATCCGCTGACACCGAAGCCCGTCAGATTGGGATTGAAGTGGTTGACGTTCGTTTAAAACGTGTGGATTATTCAGAAGATATCAGCAAATCAGTTTACGATCGCATGATTGCCGAGCGTAAGCGCTTGGCCAATCAATGCGTTCAGAAGGTTCTGCTGCATCTGAGAAAATTCGTGCTGACGCCGATAAGCAACGTGAAGTCATTATTGCTGAAGCGTATCGTGAGGCGCAAAAAACCAAAGGTGAGGGCGATGCTAAAGCTGGTGAGATTTACAATCAGTCATATAGCCGCAACCCAGAGTTTTATGCGTTTTACCGTAGCCAAGAAGCTTATAAAAATAGCTTTAAGAATAAAAGTGATGTCATGGTGTTAGATCCAAATTCTGACTTCTTTAAATATATGCGAAATCCTGCAAAAAAATAGGCTAGGTTTAATTTTTTTAAAGATTCCTCAAGTGAAAAGTACATTTTTATTAGCATTAGGGTTAATGCTGGTACTGGAAGGGTTGATGCCTTTATTGGTACCGCAGGCATGGCGTGATACTTTTAAACGTATGATTGAATTTAAAGACGGGCAATTACGTTTTGTCGGGTTAATGTCTGTGGTTGGCGGATTGCTAATCATATGGTTAAGTAAATAAAGTTTTAAGTAGATAAAAATGCGTAATTGGTTACTCCCAGAATACCTTGAAGATGTGCTCCCCGCTGAAGCTCTGCGCATAGAAACATTGCGCAGAACCTTACTCGATTTATTTAAAGTGCATGGCTACCAGTACGTCATTCCGCCGATGATGGAATATATGGAGTCGCTGATTACCGGTGTAGGGCATGATTTAGACTTAGCCACTTTTAAAGTGGTTGACCAACTCACTGGCCGACTGATGGGTGTGCGAGCTGATATGACGCCGCAGGCTGCACGTATTGACGCGCATTTATTAAATCATCAAGGTGTGACACGGCTATGTTATGCAGGCAGTGTGTTGCGTACCAAACCAGATGGTTTAGCCCAAACGCGTGAACCATTACAGGTTGGTGCAGAGCTGTATGGTCATGCAGGGGTTGAAAGCGACATAGAAATCCAGTTGCTGCTGATTAAAGCTCTACATGCCATCCATATTGATTGTATTCATATTGATTTTAGCCATGTGGGTATTTTTGAAAGCTTAGTGCAAGCAGGCAATATTGATGTAAACCTTGAGCAAGCTTTGTATAAAGCACTTCAAAGTAAAGACCAATCTGCAGTAGCTGAATTAGCCAAAGGTCTGGACAGTACAATTCGTGCAGCGCTTATTCAATTGACAACACTCAATGGCGATGCGCGCGTGCTGGAACTGGCTGCACAGGTGCTTCCTGCAACGCCGGCTATTCAAGGCGCATTGCAAAGCCTGGCTAAAATTAGTCAGGCCTTAACCCAATTAGATGTCACCGTCAGTTTTGATTTGAGCGAATTGCGTGGCTATCATTATCACAGCGGGGTTGTATTTGCGGCCTACGCGCAAGGTTACAAAGGGCCGCTAGCCTTGGGTGGCCGCTATGACGAAGTAGGCATAGCTTTTGGACGCGCACGGCCTGCAACTGGTTTTAGTCTGGATTTGCGAGGCGTTGCAACAGCCCTGTCACCAGCCACTCTGCCTAAGGCCATTTTGGCACCAGCAGACGTGGATGTTGATTTAGCCGCTAAAATCGACAGCCTAAGAAGTAGTGGTGAAATTGTCATTCAAGCATTACCAGGTGCCGTCAATAACGTGATAGAGCTCAATTGTGACAGAGAGCTGGTTTTGCGCGAAAATGCGTGGGTGATTGAGTTTATCAATTAAATCAATAACTAATTTAAATTCTAACTAAGTAACAAATTATGGCCAAAAATTCAGTAGCAAAAAATGTAGTCGTCATTGGTACGCAATGGGGCGATGAAGGCAAAGGAAAAATAGTTGATTGGTTGACCGACCACGCACAAGGTGTCGTGCGTTTTCAAGGTGGACATAATGCTGGGCATACATTGGTGGTAGGCCAGGGAGAAGCGCAACGTGTTTACAAACTCAATCTTGTGCCTTCTGGAATTGTCCGTTCTGGCATTAATTGCTACATTGGTAATGGCGTTGTTTTAGATGCAGGGCATCTACTAGGTGAAATTGCAGCCTTAGAAAAAGATGGCTTAGAAGTAAAAAGCCGACTAAAAGTGAGTTCTGGCTGCCCATTGATTTTGAGCCACCATGTAGCGTTAGATACTGCACGTGAAGCCAAACGAGCTGTCAAAATTGGCACCACAGGCAAAGGCATTGGCCCCACTTATGAAGACAAAGTATCACGCCGCGCATTACGTGTTTACGATTTATTTTACCCTGAGCGTTTTTCCGAAAAATTGCGCGAGGTGATGGATTACCATAACTTTGTTTTAACCAATTACTTGGGCGCAAAAGCCGTTGATTTTAATCAACAATATGATGCGAGTATGCAACATGCAATTGCACTTAAACCCATGATTTCAGATATTTCTGCTGATTTATATGCCGCCAATGCACGTGGCGAAAATCTACTGTTTGAAGGCGCGCAAGGCACATTGTTAGATATTGATCATGGCACTTATCCTTATGTCACCTCCAGCAACTGCATTGCAGGCCAAGCTTCAGCGGGCACTGGCGTTGGCGCGAATATGCTGCATTATGTACTCGGCATCACCAAAGCTTACACCACGCGCGTAGGCGGCGGCCCATTCCCAAGTGAGTTGGATATTGATAGCGCAGGT
>JAKPIR010000079.1 GCA_029549705.1 Pseudomonadota bacterium
CCAAAGTATTTAAGGCTTTTTCATCCGCAGAAAAATCACGTGCTATCGCTACAAAACGTTTGAAATCTTGCGCCACTTTCACATCAGTGCAATTGCGAAACACTTTTTTGTCAGCATAATCGCTGCTCACTTTGGCGCGAATTTTTTGTGTGCGTGACCAAACATCAGCCGCCAGCTCCACAGAAAAATGCATGTGCGTTTGCGTACAATATAACTCGGTTAAGTCACTTATCCACGCATCATCCTGCACATCCATTTTTGAAAAAAGCGTGGCTAAATTTTTGAGCATCTGCCTCGTGTTAAATAGCGTATTGAGAGTGCGAATACCATCGCCATCCAGCGTGTATATCTGCTTTGAATTGGTTTCAACTAAGAAATTTTTAAAATACAGATCTGTTTGAATTAAGTTAGCTTGATGATGTTGCGCCACCGTTTTAACTAAATTCTGCATCAGTTCAAAACGTGCATTGGGCGCTAATTGCGCATAAGCCTCTTCAGCATTTTGTGATGCATTGATGGCAGCAAAGATTGCCACAAAGCCGTTTGCTAAGGCCGTTTCACCTGCAAACAAAAGTGCCGGCGTCGCAATATTAGCTTTTGTCAGTAACTGAACACCGGCAACATCGCGTTCAAAATGTATTTTTGCGCGCGGCCCTGTAAACTTTTTGGCATATACCGCTTGATCATTCCAATAGCCACGCACCACCTCGCGCTGCTGCGGCACGGTTCTCACCACAGCCTCAACTTCAATTGGCGGCGCGTTTTTTAAAATTATCTGCAACTGCGTGAATTAGGCTTTACGCAAAATATAGACACGCCACATGGCGTAATAAGGCAGGAAGTCAATGTGATTCACAATATTAAATCCCGCCTGACCAAACTCTTGCTCAATTTGTTTGGCAGGAATAACGAAGCGGTTTTGATTGGGTCCGCGCGGATGTCTTTCTTCAGACTTCCTACGTTGATAAGCCTTTAAATTGCCATCTACCCATAACGATAAAATAACCGTATCTTTAGTGACACGATGAAACTCTTTTAACATGGCAATGCGGTGTTCTGATTGGCCAATATGATGCATCAACCGCATGCTAAAAATACTGTCAACAGCATTATCTTGCATATCAATCGCAAATGCAGAAGTTTGAAACGCAGTGACACGTGAGGCGATGTTTTTAGGACAATGCTCAAGGGCAACCGCTACCATATCGGCTGAGTTGTCTGCACCGATAATTTTGCGGTTTGGGTTTTCTGCCAAAGTAGGCCAAAAGCGCCCTGCGCCACAGGGTAAATCAAGCACTTCTTTAGGCTCACCGGCAATTCTTAGCGCCTTACGGGCTATTTGTACATCACGCCAGTGAGAAAGTCTTGGCTCGATACCACGCTGATGCTTCTCATAATAATATTGTGAATGCTCGCGCGTGTACTTGTTTGAGAACTCAAGTTTAATGGGTGCTTCTTTAGGTTTTGACATTTTATAAAGTTACCTTGAAAGTTTTAATCTGCCTGCATACTAGCTGAATTATACCAATTACTTGTGTTTTACTCGATTAGAACGTTTGATAATCAGTCGACAAAGCCATTTTGTATAAGGCGTTAAACGTTTTATGCCAAAATAATGCAGGTAAAAATACATTCTTGTCGACCGGCTCCAATATTTTGCATGCCGATTCAATACAGATAAATCAATGAGCGTACGCAACACCGGCAGAAAATTAATTCTGGATTTTTCCAAGTCAATCACAGCGACTTCAGGTGCTACCTGATTGCTAAAATTCACAAACAAATGTTTTGGATAAAACGAGCGATGCTGCACCTTAGCCAAATGGAGTTGACGGGCAAATTGCGCCACCGATTTTGCCAGCGCACGTTGTGTTGCAAGGCTGGGCAGTTGATTCGCAAACAAACCCTCTGTAAGTGACTCCAGTGACTGAAACCCGGGCAACTCACGGGTCATCAAGGTTGTTTTTAAGTCACCTTGCGGATTTCGGCCAAACAACAGCACCTCAGGCGCACGAATATTTTTTGATGCCAAATACTGCATCATTTCGAATTCTCGCTGAAAAGTTGGCACGCCGCGTATCGGATGCAAAAACGACGTGCGACAGTGATTATCTTGCTTTTTTAAAAAAGCGTAAATGTTACTGCCATCTTCTTGGACGATGTTAATGCGTCCCACGCCGCTCCAGCCACCACGCCTCTCATTCGGTTCTTCAAACCAATCTACTTTATACGCCCACACTTTTTCAAAAGTATCCAATTGGTTTTTTTGCAGTAATTGCGCATGTTTTGCAGAAATATAATTTAGCAAAACCCACTCCATTCAATCATTTTAATTGACGAGCATTTTATCAGGTTACATCAGTAATTTATGCATCCCAGACTGATATCCATTAAAATAGCGCACACCTTATGCTAACACTACTTTCTAAAGCGCTTGCAAAACTATCTTTGCCGACCATACATCATATTGGCTCTGCTTTGGGTTGGTTACTGCATTGGTGTACGCCAGCTTCTACTCGCATCATGCGTGAAAACCTGAATCAAAGTGGCTTATGCGCTAATGATACAGAAATGAACAGCGTTCTGCGCACCAATATAGGTGAAACAGGCAAGGCGATTTTAGAAACGCTTGCCATCTGGCAGTGGCCGCAAGAAAAAGCGCTATCATTCGTGAAAACCTGCCACAACTGGCACTTGGTAGAAGAAGCATTGGCGCGTGGCAAAGGCATCATTTTTCTCACCCCGCATTTAGGTTGCTTTGAAATCACTTCCATTTACTATGCTTCAAAAAATCCGATTACCGTACTATTTCGCCCGCCTAAAAAATCCTGGCTCGCCCCATTGATTGATTCAGGGCGTAGCAAAGGCCAAGTCAAACTCGCCCCTGCCAACGTTCATGGTGTGCGTTCACTCATGCAAGCTTTAAAAAAAGGGGAAGCGATTGGCATTCTGCCAGACCAAATTCCTAATGAAGGTGATGGCGAATGGGCGGATTTTTTTGGCAAACCGGCCTACACCATGACATTAGCCAGCAAATTGGCTGAAAAAACGGGTGCTGCCGTTATCATGGCGTTCGGTGAACGGCTTGCTAAAGGTGCGGGTTACGAAATACATCTTTCGGCTGTAGAAAGCATCGCCACACCGGCTTTACTTAACCAAGCCATCGAAACCCAAATTAGACAAAAACCTACGCAATATTTGTGGCGTTACAATCGTTATAAAGTGCGGCGTGGTAGCTTACCAAAAGCCTGAATCAGGCATTGATTGCCCGTGTGAAAGATTTCATTTCGCTTAGAAGTTTTCCTCGAGAAAAAAATAATGCCCTGCAAGCCTTTATTGATAAGGCTTATCACATTCGACTTAGTGCTTTAGCACTTAGTGATAATGGGGATGCCACTTGCGGGTACTGAGCATAAAAAAAGATTGCAGTACAATATCGACAGATTTAACTGTTTTTTTTGTGCAATTTTGACCTTTCTATTGATAGGCGCTGCTGGAATTTTTTGCTGTGATATTTAGCATAAAGCTGGTCGGCACGTATGTTCGCTTTTCGCCAAAAGTCAGTAGTTTGTGGCAAATAGTGTTGCTGAAATAGCAGCCAGTCATCTTGCATAAAACCACAGTCTTTAGTTGAAAAAATCAGCCCGGCAATGTCTTTGATTACTGCACCACCATCACTAGGCTGATTGAGTAGCATGCGATGCAAATCAATTAAAATTAAATTCACTTCACCCTTAGCCAACTCAGCTTTTTTAAGCGCTAAATGGCACAAATAAAAATCACGGTGGCACAGCCCTGCGCGGTGTAATTTGGTGGCCAGTTGTGCCATCTTAATGATGACAAGTTGTTTAAATTGCGCATCGGGTGGGTTGCTTTGCCAATCAGCACAGACATCTTCAAGCGAGGTGATGTCGCCTAAGTCTTGCGTGACAATAAAAGATTGTTGCTTGGCCGGGTTGCCGCCTTGCACACCATAGCCCACTAATGGCGTGGTGGGAATGCCGATTTCATCCAGTTTTTTTATCGCTTCTACTTCAGTCATCGCGCCGAGTACTGGTTTTTTAAAACTCAAATAGCTTTTAAATATTTCACCCCAACCCACGCCGAAATGTTGTTTTATAAAATAGCTTTTACCATCAAGCGCCACTTGTATGGTTTTTCGTCCACGCACGTCTCTGAAAATTTTGCCTTGCATTTGCATAATTTCGGAAAAAGGATTCTGCCCAAGCTCTGCTATTAAATTTACCGGCAATGATATTCGGCAAGTGGTTCTGGCACCGCTCATACACCCGCCTTTTTTCGCATCGCCAACTCAATCAATATAATAGCTTCAGCACTGCCATCATTAGCTTCCATCAGTTGTTTGGCATAAGCTAATCCATTCATTGACCATGACTGACGTTGAACTTCAGAAGAAGTACGCATTGTAAGCCACTGTTGATTAAAATAAGATTGATTAAAAGGCATAGGATTTACCAAGCCTGCGTGTGCCTTAGCCACATGCTGAGCATAACCACAACTTTCAGTTACTAGTACAGGTGTAGCGCTTGCCATGGCTTCTAATATAACTAAACCCGTATTTTCACGATAGGCTGGGTGAATGCATACATCAGCCCCTTGCATGAGTTGCGGCGTATCTGACCGACCTTTTGAAACTATTACATG
>JAKPIR010000083.1 GCA_029549705.1 Pseudomonadota bacterium
TGGATACACAGCCAACGTTAGGTTTTCAGCGCGTCATTCAACGCGCCATGTTGCATGTGCAGTCTTCTGGTAAAAAAGAAGTGACTGGTGCCAATGTACTGGTGACGATTTTTGGTGAAAAAGACTCGCATGCCGTATTCTTCTTACATCAGCAGGGCATTACGCGCTTGGATATTGTGAATTACATCTCACACGGCGTTTCAAAAGTGCCTGATACTGAAAAACCTGAAAGCACAGACCAAGAAGTTGAAACCGAAGCGCCACCTGCTGGTGCCCTAGAAAACTACACGCTGAACCTCAATGCGCAAGTGGCGGCCGGCAAGATTGACCCGCTCATTGGCCGTGGCCCTGAGTTAGAGCGCGTCGTACAAACATTGTGCCGCCGCCGTAAAAACAACCCGTTGTTAGTCGGCGAAGCTGGTGTGGGCAAAACAGCGATTGCTGAAGGCTTAGCGCGCCGTATTGTTGAAGGCGACATTCCTGAAGTGCTGGCGAATGCGACTGTTTACTCGCTTGATATGGGCGCTCTGCTTGCTGGCACCAAATATCGCGGCGACTTCGAGCAGCGTTTAAAAGCCGTGATGAAGCAATTGGCTGAAAAACCAGATGCCATTTTATTTATTGATGAAATTCACACCTTGATTGGTGCGGGTTCTGCCAGTGGCGGTACGTTGGATGCCAGCAACTTGTTAAAACCTGCGCTTTCAAATGGCTCGCTAAAATGCATTGGCGCCACCACTTACCAAGAATATCGCGGTATTTTTGAAAAAGACCATGCGCTATCTCGCCGCTTCCAAAAAGTGGATGTGACTGAGCCAAGTGTGGCTGAAACCATCGAGATTTTGAAAGGCTTGAAATCACGCTTTGAAGAGCATCACCATGTGAAATATTCTGCGTCTGCACTCACTACAGCGGCAGAACTGTCAGCCAAATACATTAACGATCGCCACTTGCCCGATAAAGCGATTGATGTGATTGATGAAGCCGGTGCTGCACAACGTATTTTGCCAAAATCAAAACAGAAAAAAGTGATTGGCAACAAAGAGATTGAGGACATTATCGCCAAAATCGCGCGCATTCCACCCAAAAATATTACTGCAGATGATAGAAGCGCACTTAAAACGCTGGAACGCGATTTGAAGGCGGTCGTATTCGGCCAGGATAAAGCGATTGAAGCGCTGACCTCTGCCGTAAAAATGGCGCGTAGCGGCTTGGGCGGCAACAATAAGCCCGTTGGTAGCTTTTTATTCAGCGGCCCGACTGGTGTAGGTAAAACTGAAGTCGCCAAGCAATTGGCCTATATCATGGGCATTGAGCTGATTCGCTTTGACATGAGTGAATACATGGAACGCCACGCGGTTAGCCGCTTGATTGGCGCACCGCCAGGCTATGTCGGATTTGAACAAGGCGGTTTGATGACAGAAGCCATTACCAAGCATCCGTATTGCGTGTTGTTGCTGGATGAAATTGAAAAAGCCCATCCAGATATCTTCAACATTCTGTTGCAGGTGATGGACCATGGCACACTCACGGACAATAATGGTCGTAAAGCGGACTTTAGAAACGTGACCATTATCATGACCACCAACGCTGGCGCGGAGAGTTTATCCAAATCCAGCATGGGCTTTACCACCGCCAAACAGGTGGGTGACGAACAGGCTGATATCAAACGATTATTCTCGCCAGAGTTCCGCAACCGCTT
>JAKPIR010000089.1 GCA_029549705.1 Pseudomonadota bacterium
CCAAAGGTAACAAAACCGGCGAACCACCAGGGCATACCGCCAAAGTCATGCAGGCTGATGTAAATCCAATAAATGCCGACAATAAATAAGCCCAAGCCATATTGCAGACCTAGCCAGAATGCGGTTTTTGCGTTGGCGGCCATCTGCCAAAAATAAAATAAAACAGCAACCGACAAAATGCTCACCGGAAACAGATAGTAGGGCGCAAAGCCCAGCACACTACTTGCACCTAATAAAAACAGGTAAATGGGTTTGGCGATGGGCGCTTGAAATATTTTTTTCATGGCTGAATTGTAGCTGGATATTGAAAAATAGCGGCGAGATTTTAAAAAGGCGGTTGATGAATTTTAACAAGAATTTACATTATTAACGGCCATTGTGAGACGCTACAATTGACATGCCATCACGAAACACACTATATTAAGGCCACAATGAGAACACTCAATTGTGCGGTTAAAAAAACAAGTGATTTATTTCAATTTTTTGGGAGAACAATATGAGTATGGCATCTGAATTTAAGGAGTTTATTAGCAAAGGTAATGTAATGGATTTAGCGGTCGGTGTGATTATCGGCGGCGCTTTTGGCAAAATTGTTGACTCTGTCGTGGGTGACTTGATTATGCCGATTATTGGTAGCTTTGGTAATTTTGATTTCAGCAATCTGTTTATCGTGCTGGGTGATAATCCTAACGGATTGGCCACACTCGCCGCACTTAAAGCAGCCAATATTCCTACACTCGCTTATGGTAATTTCATTACGATTTTAATTAACTTCATTATTCTCGCTTTCATTATTTTCCAAATGGTGAAATTGGTAAATAAAATGAAAAAAGCCGAGCCGCCTCCAGCACCGCCAGCAACGCCTGACGACATTTTATTGTTGCGTGAAATCCGTGATGCACTGAAAAAATAAACCCCTCACAAAAAATAAAAGGGCTGAAAAGCCCTTTTATTTTGCCAGAAATAATTGAAGGTTTTCTATTCTTCAGAATCCTGCGGCAATACTTCTACCATCATACTATGCAACCGGCGGCTATCGGCACGTAGCACCTTGATATGCATGCCATTAAACGTGATTTCTTCGTTGCGTTTAGGTAAATGGCCAAATTGATGCACCACTAAACCGCCAATTGTTGAAAACTCCTCGTCACTTAAAGCGGTGCCGATAATTTCATTAAAGTCGGCAATTTCAGTTAACGCTTTTACACGATAATGACCATCGGCATTTTGAATGATGTTATCTTCATCTTCGTCATAATCGTATTCATCTTCAATGTCGCCGACAATCTGCTCGAGTACATCTTCAATCGTCACCATGCCCGCCACACCGCCGTATTCATCGACTACAATGGCAATATGATTACGGTTGCTACGAAACTCTTTGAGTAAAATATTCAAGCGTTTGGATTCAGGGATAAACACGGCAGGGCGCAGCATATCGCGCACTTCAAAATCTTCACCCGCGTAATAGCGCAACAAATCTTTGGCCAGCAAGATGCCGATGACATCATTTTTGTCGTCCTCAATCACCGGAAAGCGCGAGTGCGCAGTTTCAATGACATGCGGAATAAAAGCTTCTGGGGGTTGCGTGATGTCAATGACATCCATTTGAGAGCGCGGAATCATAATGTCGCGCACTTGCATTTCACTCACTTGCAGCACGCCTTCAATCATGG
>JAKPIR010000111.1 GCA_029549705.1 Pseudomonadota bacterium
CTTCTAAACTCTTTTTGAAAGCTTGCTTGCTGCTCAGGCGTTGCAGCTTTCCAACTCTTACCAAGCACCATGCGACTTACGCGATCAAAGTCGAAATTTGGCAAAATTTTCTCTTCAGCAAGTGCGTAGATTTTTTGCTGATTACCTGCCTGAATATCTTTATCATTTTTGATAATATTTAATACGTCATCCGCAGTTTGTTTTACCAATACATCCGGTGCCACTTCTGCATTCGCGGCACTGGCTACTAACAAATTTACAAGTAGACTTGCACCAACCATCCATTTAAGTAATATTTTCATTCGAATCCTTTATTCATTCAAAATTGAAAGTGTTAACCCACTTTTAATCTAAAAACATCAAGCCTAAAACGGCGGGTCACCCAATTCAGTTGACTTCGGTTTTTCACCAGCGTCACTGACTGCATCTTTTTCACCTTTAGAATTTTTATCTTCTGTTTCTGAGGCCTTGCTAAATAAAAACTGACTTATCATTTTTTCTAGCACAATCGCATCTTGCGTTTTGGCAATTTTATCACCATTTTTTAGTTCCACATCATCCCCACCCGCTTCTAGGCCGATATACTGCTCTCCTAGCAGACCTGCTGTATAAATGTTAGCGAAAGTATCTGTTGGAAAAGGATAGCGTTGGTCGATTTTTAGCGTCACTTCAGCCGCATAATTTTTACTGTTAAACGCAATACTGTCTACGCGACCCACCACAACACCCGCACTTTTGACGGGCGCACGTGGTTTAAGACCGCCAATATTTTCAAACTCGGCCGTTACAGAATAGGTTTCGCCTAAATTACTTGTGGTTAAATTTCCTACTTTCATGGCTAATCCAAAGAAAGCCGCAATGCCTAAGGCCACTAATACGCCCACCCACAAATCTATTGTTGTTCTATCCATGTTTATTCCCCAACTTATCTATTGTTAATTACCACGACATTCAACCATCATATTTTTACGCCACAATCATAAATGACGTCAGTATGAAATCTAAACCCAGTACAGCTAGCGCCGAAATCACCACCGTGCGGGTGGTCGCATGGCTGACACCTTCAGCCGTTGGCGGTGCATCATAGCCTTCAAACAAGGCAATAATTGTACAAGCCACGCCAAATACAAAACTTTTGATCAGCATATCGGTAACATCTGCAAATTCTACATTTGCCTGCATTTGCGACCAGAAAGCGCCGACATCCACGCCAATTTGCGCGACTGCGACCAAATGACCGCCCAACACGCCCACCATTGAAAATAAACACACCAAGATAGGCATTGAAAACACACCCGCCCAAAAACGGGGTGCGATAACACGAGAAATTGGATTGACGGCCATCATTTCCATGGCTGAAAGTTGCTCGGTTGCTTTCATTAAACCTATTTCGGCAGTAATTGCAGTGCCCGCGCGGCCCGCAAACAATAAAGCTGTGACCACTGGCCCCAGTTCACGAATTAAAGCAAGTGCCACCAGCACGCCTATGGATTCTGAAGAACCGTATTTTTGCAAAGTATTGTAACCCTGCAACGCAAGCACCATCCCAACAAAAAAGGCAGACACTAAAATAATAATCAGTGACATTACCCCTGTGAAATACATTTCGCGCACTATTAAATGCGGGCGACGAAAGCTTTCTGCGGAATATGTCAGGGTTAAAAAGAATAATCTTGCACCAGCACCAAGACGCCAAATTTGCTCAATCACGCGGTGGCCCGTCATACGAAGCCCACTGAGCAATTTATTGACTAAAATAATTTTAGGCATTTTGCATCAGCTCCTTTTGATAATCAGGAGCTGCATAGTGAAACGGCACTGGTCCATCTTTTTCACCATGGACAAATTGATGCACAAAAGGTAGTGTTGATTGCATTAAATCATGCGGTGTGCCTTCAGCCGCCACTTCACCATTGGCCACAAAATACACATAATCGGCAATCAAAAAAGTCTCTTTTACGTCGTGCGAAACAATAATTGAAGTCGCACCTAGCGCATCATTTAAACTACGAATCAAATCACAAATCACACCCATTGAGATCGGATCTAATCCAGCAAAAGGCTCATCGTACATAATAATATTGGGGTCTAGCGCAATCGCGCGGGCTAGCGCCACGCGCCTCGCCATGCCGC
>JAKPIR010000113.1 GCA_029549705.1 Pseudomonadota bacterium
GTTACTCATTGGCAAATTGGAATTTGTTTGTATAAAATGCACCACCTTTAGCAATTATACCTAATGCAGTTATCAGGGTAAGTGGAACGAAAAACGTATAAAAATACGTATAAAAATTTAGCTTATATTTTACTTACAAGTATTTATAAGCCATACAAAGCACATTTAGATGCCTGTCGGGGGTACCAAATTCAAGCGCAACCTTTTTCGATGCTCTGGAGGCCTTTATTTATAAGGCTCGCAGAGCATTTATTTTTTCTCGGAGAGAAATTGCATATTTTTTAGGCAAATTTCTGCTGCAATTTTCGCCGTAAACGCTAGACTTTTTTGGCTTCTAGTGCTTCCCACTGGGCGAGCAGATTCTCGAGTTCGAGATCGATGCTGTTGAGTCTGGCTTGCAATGTTTTCACCAAGGCGGCTTGCGTTTTGTAAAGTTCGCTGTCGGCAAGCTGGGTGTTGATTGTAGTTTGTTCGGCTTCTAGTTGCTCAATTTTAAGTGGAATTTCATCGAGCGCTTTTTGTTCTTTAAAGCTCAGTTTTGAAGTGGATTTTGACGGTGTTTCGGCAGCTTGGCTTTTTGTCTTAATTGCCGCCGTGGCTTCAGCTTTTTTCTCATCGGCCTTTTTATCTAGTTGGCGCTGTTGTGTAAATCGTTGCCAGTCGTCATAGCCGCCGCCAAATTCGGTGAGTTTGCCATTGCCTTCAAACGCAATCACTTGCGTTACCGTGTTTTCTAAAAAGGCGCGATCGTGGCTTACTAAAAACAAGGTGCCCGTAAATTCTTGCAATAAGCTTTCTAGCAACTCAAGTGTGTCAATGTCCAAGTCATTGGTGGGCTCATCTAACACCAGAACATTTGCAGGTCGGGCGAAAAGGCGGGCAAGTAGCAAACGATTACGCTCACCGCCAGAAAGCGATTTAACGGGCGAGCGGGAGCGTTGCGGCGGGAATAAAAAATCTTCTAAATAACTAATGACATGTTTACGCTCGTTGCCAATTTCAACAAAGTCCGAACCCGGGCTGATGGTATCGGCCAACGTGGCTTCTTCGTTGAGCTGTTCGCGCATTTGATCAAAATACGCTACGTTAATTTTTGTGCCGCGTTCAATTTTTCCACTGTCTGGCTCAATTTCACCCAAAATGAGCTTGAGTAATGTGGTTTTACCAATACCGTTGGGGCCGAGTAAACCAATTTTATCGCCACGTAAAATGCGCGTACTGAAGTTTTTAATGAGGACTCTGTCACCGTACGATTTTGACACGTTATCCAGTTCTGCCACCAGTTTGCCACTGCGTTCACCGGCGTCAATATTGAGCTTTACATTGCCTTGACGTTCACGGCGTGCGGCACGTTCTAGGCGTAGCGCCTCAAGCCGACGAACGCGGCCTTCATTGCGGGTGCGGCGCGCTTTAATGCCTTGGCGAATCCACACTTCTTCTTGCGCCAAGACTTTATCAAATTTCGCGGCATGGGTTTCTTCCACGGCAATGAGTTCTTCTTTTTTAACCTGATATTGCGTAAAGTTGCCGATAAAGTCGGTGAGTTTGCCACGGTCAAGTTCGGTAATGCGCGTGGCTAGGCTATCTAAAAAGCGTCGGTCATGCGTAATAAACAGCACGCTGCCGTTAAAGCCGAGTAGCAAATTTTCAAGCCATTCAATGGCTTCTAAATCCAAGTGGTTGGTGGGTTCATCGAGTAATAATACTTCTGGCTCGGCCACCAGCGCACGACCAAGCGCCACGCGTTTGCGCCAGCCACCCGAAAGGGTGGAAATCAGTGCATCGGCATCTAGGTTTAAGCGGCTCAATACTGTTTCAACGCGCGATTGTGCTGCCCAGCCGTTTTGTGCGTCCATTTCTTGCTGTAAGTGCTGCATGTTGATCATGAGCGCCTCAATGTCTGCGTCTGGCAGGCCCATGTCATGGGTGACTTGATGGTAGTCGATAATCGTTTGTTGCAGGCTGCCCAAGCCTTCAGCTACCGCTTCAAACACGGTATGCGTGGTGTCGAGTTCGGGTTCTTGCGGTACATAGACGACACGCGCATTGGGTGCACGCCATACCGTGCCTTCATCGAGTTTAATCGTGCCCGCAATGGCTTTTAATAAGCTTGATTTTCCTGCGCCATTGCGACCAATCAGGCCCACGCGCTCTCCCGCATCTAGCTGAAATGCAGCGTGGTCAAGCAGGGCGTGGTGGCCAAAGGCGAGGGAGGCATTGTCTAGGGTAATGTAGGGCATATTGGTTTTCAGTTGTTTTTTTGTAGAAGCGCAATTTATTGCGCGAGTGCATGATCAATGGCCTTTAGTTTCGCACAGTACATTGCGCGCTGACATTGATAAAGCGCGCATTATACCAAGCGTGGGTCAACTAATGTGTTTTTAAGCGCGGCTTCAAATTGCTGAATGTCTACAGGCTTGCCATATAAAAATCCTTGAAAAGCATGGCAGCCAATGTCCATCAGGAGTTGCTGCTGCTCTTTGGTTTCTACGCCTTCAGCAATCACTTCTAAATCGAGACTGTTTGCCATGGCAATAATCGTGCTGACGATGGCTTTATCACTATTATCGGTAAAGATGTCACGCACAAAGGATTGGTCTATCTTGAGCTGGCTTAAAGGTAGCCGCTTGAGATATTGCAGTGATGAATAGCCCGTACCAAAATCATCGAGCGAGAATAGTACGCCAATTTCCTTTAAGGCGTTCATCGTAGCGATGGTGCCTTCAAAATCTTCTAATAAGATACTTTCAGTCAGTTCCAATTTGAGTTTTGTGGGGTCGATGCCATGCTGCTCGACCGCGGTTTTGACTTGCGCGGTAAAGTCATCTTGACGGAATTGCTTGGCACTAACGTTGACAGATAAGATTAAATCTTGCGTCAGGGCTTTATTCTGCCAAAGTTTAAGTTGCGCACAAGCACTGTCTAACACCCATTGGCCGATAGGTAAAATAAGGCCTGTTTCTTCAGCGAGCGGAATAAAATGCAAAGGCGGCACAAGGCCACGTTCATGATGCAGCCAGCGCACTAGGCCTTCCACGCCAATAGGTTCGCCATGACTGTTGACCTGAATTTGGAAGTAAAGTCTAAGTTGCTGCTTTTCTATCACTTTTCTTAGTTCGCGCTCCAGACTTACGCGTGCATGAATGGCTTGCTGCATTTGTGGGTCATAAAAGCGTAGTGTGTTGCGGCCTGCTTTTTTGGCCTGATACATTGCAATGTCGGCATGTTTGAGCAATTCTTCCTGTGTTTCGGTGTGGTCACTGAAGAGTGCTGCGCCAATGCTGGGTGTACTGTGATGTTCGTGTGTGCCAAGCAAGTAGGGTTTGTTCAGTGCGGCCAAAATTTTTGTACCGATGGCTTCTACTTGTGCTGCAGCTTCGATTGCTTTCTCACTTAAGTTTTCGAGCAGCACCACATATTCGTCACCACCTAGGCGTGCCACAGTGTCGTCTTCACGCACACAAGCGGTCAGGCGGTTTGCCACCTCTTTGAGTAGCATATCACCCACATCATGGCCTAGCGTATCATTCAGCGATTTAAAGTGGTCAAGATCAAGAAAGATCAGCGCGCCATCACGGCCGCTTCGGTTGTGGGCGACAAGTGCATGGTTGAGTCTATCAAGCAGTAAGCGGCGGTTAGCAAGCCCCGTGAGTGGGTCATAAAACGCTAAGAATTGAATTTCTTGTGCAGTGGTTTTTTCTTTGGTGATATCAACCAGCGTGGTGACATAATTGGTGATAACGCCTTGGTTGTTTTTTACCGCCGTAATCGATAACAGGCCAGGGTAAACTTCACCATTTTTACGCATGCTGTATATTTCGCCCTTCCATGCGCCGTTGGCATCAACACCATCCCAAATGGCCTTATAAAAGCTGGCATCATGCTGATTAGACCGCAATGGTAGAGCTGTTTGGCCTAGAACTTCTTCAGCAGTATAACCCGTGATGGCAGTGAATGCTTTGTTGACGCGCAAGATGACTTTATTGACATCGGACACCATCATGCTTTCTTGTGCGTCAAATGCAATCGCGGAAATACGTAGATCCTGTTCGATGGTTTTACGCTCGGTAATATCAGTATGGGTACCAATCATGCGCAAAGGTTTGCCAACAGCATCCCGGCTCACGATTACCCCTTTGTCGAGTAGCCAAAGATACGGCCCGCTTTTACCCTGCATTCGATATTCAATCGTATAAGTCTGAGTTCTGCCACTGAGATAGGCGCTTATCGCCTGCATCACTTCAGCAAGGTCTTCAGGATGTACAAGTTTTTGCCACGCCTCACGCGTAGGTTCAACATCTTCCTCAGCAAACCCCAAAATACTTTTCCAGCGTGTTGAATATTGCACCACATTGGTTTGAATGTTCCAGTCCCACATGCCGTCGCCCGTGCCTTCTACGGCAAATTTCCAGCGAAATTCACTTTCACTCAACCGACTTTCAAATTGTTTACGCTCGGTAATGTCACGCGAAAGCACAATAAAGCGTGGGTGGTCAAAATCAGCATAGGCTTTTTTTGCCACAGACAGTTCAAACCAAAGAGTCCCCAGCGGCGTTTTTCTTAAGTATTGCATCCCGCGCGACCAGCCTTTTTGATTGGCTTCTTTGAGTGCCGCCATCACAACTGCTGCTGCGTGTTGGGGCAGCATTTGCGGCACGGTTCTGCCAATGAGTTCTTTCACTGGCGCAGTCAGTAGTTGTTCATTAGGAGTATGCACGGCATAGTAGCGGCCATCTAAGCCTAGGTCGAAAAGAATATCGGGCAGCGCATCAAGCGTGGATTTAATCTGACCGGCCATTTCATCAAACTCATGCGACACTTGCGCAATTTCATCATTGCCTTTTAAATTTGTTCGTGCGCTCAAGTCACCAAGGCTATAACGGCGTAAGGTGTTTGCGAGTACTTTGATGCGTGAAATAATTTGCCGCTCAATGGCAATTTCTATAAGGCTGCCAATGAGGAGGCCAATGGCCAGTATCAGTGCGGTCAGCGTGTAAAACAGTTGTTGCATGGGTTTGAGTATTTCGTCTACCGGAACAAGCCTAAAGTAATGCCAGCCCACCACAGGTAAATTCATGCAGGTTGCGATATATCTACGGCCTTGGATGCTGACTTTTTTATCATAAGCACTGGCGACAACCGTGCTTGTATTTAACAGCTTAGCCAGTTCTGGCTCTTTTGCTAAAAGGGTCTGGATTTCTTGTGGGTTAGACTGCAGTGTGGTTTGCCAAGGGCCAGCTTCAATAAAGTGGCGCTCGGCATCTAGTAAAAAACGTAACTCGCCGGCGTGACGTTCATTTTTTTGAAAGATTGCCAATGAATCTTGATTCAGGCCAATATCACGGCCGATGGTGCCTATCCATTGACCATTCACATCAAGCGGCAATATTACGCTGATAATCCAGCTTTTGGTTACAGGATCTTGGGTAGGTGAAGTCCAGCGTATTTCGCGTTTGGGATTGGTTGCCGGGTCGCCCAAGGTCATCCAAGGGGTTTGGGTGTAATCGTTGCTAGCTTCCATCAGCATGGCAAAATTGGGATACAGATGATCGTAAATAATTTCAGTTTTATCACGCGTGAGTACCCAAATGTTCCCTGTGGGGGTTGAAATGCCGCTGCCAAATGCATCCAACATTTGTTTGGTACGAAAATGCAGTCTTTTTTGTGTGGCATCCATGGATGCATCGGGTGGCAAAAACAGGCCTGATTCAACTTTACCGTTAAATGTGGCGCGTTTATTGCGCCAAGCGCCATCAGGATAGCGTTCAACTAAGGCGTCAAAGGCAGCTTCTTCACCTGCGAGTGGCGGTGCTGAGAGGGCTTTAGTGAGCGTGACAGACAAAGACTGCAGGCCAATTTCATAGCTTTGTACTTTTTGCGTATTGGCCATGACAAGCGCGCTGGTTTCGGCAACTTGCGTTGTGGCTTCACTCGAGAGTAAATTATGCGCTACGTAAAAATAGATGCCCGTTGCGGCTGGAATCGTCACCAGCGCAACGCTGGAGGCAACAATGAGCATGAGCTTGCGGCCAATATTCATAGGCTATTTCTAGAATAGACGAATTTGAAAAAACTATTATATAAGCGAATATAATACCTTGCGTAATTTTTCTAACGTTTAGTATTAATTCTTTATTTCAATATTTCAATTGCAGTCTGTTAGCCTTTGCCAAGCATGGCACGTATATTGGCCATTTTAGATTTGCCAAAGTCTTTACTGGCTTCCGGGTCTTTATTAAAGGGGTTGCCAAAATGGCGCACGTCATCTTTGGGGATTTCGGCAATAAAACGGCTGGGCTCACACATTTCCATCTCACCTGCGCGTTTTCGCTTTTTGCACCATGAGATATTCAGTGATTTTTGCGCACGCGTAATGCCCACATACATCAGGCGGCGTTCTTCTTCAATACGGCTCGGGTCTGCGCTGGCGGCATCGACACTTTCACGATGCGGTAAAATACCTTCTTCCACACCGATTAAAAACACATGACCAAACTCTAAGCCTTTGGCAGCGTGCAGTGTGGAGAGTTTGACGGCATCAGGTTCGCCATTTTCACGGCCTTCCAGCATGCTCATGAGGGATACCATTTGCGTGAGTTCCAGCAGATTTTTACCTTCATCTTCATTGCCAAACTCTGTATTGGCTTCACCTTTTTTGGTCAGCCAGCCAATAAAATCCATCACATTGGCCCATTTGGCTTCGGCGGCACGCGGCTCATCGCTATCGTACAAAAAGGCTTCATACTGAATGGTCGTGAGCAAATCGTTAAGCACTTCGCCCGCTGGGTCACGCACTGCACGTACTTGAATTTTTTGAATGTAAGTACAAAAATTCAGCAAATCATCGAGTTGTTTATGGCCGATTTCGCTCTGAAAGTCGCCCTCAAAGGCGGCGGCAAACAGTGATATTTTATGCGCGCTGGCATATTCGCCCAAACGCTCCAGCGTAGTGTTGCCGATGCCTTTTTTTGGTGTGGTGGCCGCGCGAATAAACGCCGGGTCGTCGTCCTCATTGGCAATCAGGCGCAAGTAACTGATTAAGTCTTTAATTTCAGTTTTATCAAAAAAAGATTGACCGCCAGAAATGGTATAGGGGATTTTTTGGTTGCGTAAATGCTGCTCAAAAATGCGTGCCTGATGATTGCCTCGGTACAAAATCGCGTAATCCATAAATTTGGTGCGGTGTTCAAATTTGTGCGCCTGCAGCTTCATCACCACACTCTCGGCTTCGTGCTCTTCGCTATTGGTGGCGGTGACTTGCACCATATCTCCGGTGCCTAACTCACTCCAAAGTTTTTTCTCGAACAATTTGGGATTATTGCTAATCACCTGATTGGCGGCGCGTAAAATGCGCACGGTCGAGCGGTAATTCTGCTCGAGCTTAATGACTTTAAGTTTGCTGAAATCTTCGGTCAGTTGGCGTAAATTTTCCACATCCGCGCCGCGCCAGCCGTAAATCGCCTGATCGTCATCGCCCACGGCAGTAAATTGCCCGCGCACGCCGGTGAGCATTTTTACCAGCTTATATTGGCAGGCGTTGGTATCTTGGTATTCATCAATCAATAAATATTGCAGTTTGCGCTGCCACTTATTTAAAGCCTCATCGTGCTGTTCAAAAAGCTCCACTGGCAATTTAATTAAATCATCAAAATCAACGGCTTGGTAGGCTTTTAGGGTTTGCTGATAAATTTGATACACTTTGGCGGCGGCGTGTGTCAGTTCTTCATCGGCCGTCGCTTTGGCCTGGTCTGGGTTGATAAAAGCGTTTTTCCAGTTAGAAATCTGCCATTGCGTTTTACGCAGCAATTGCTTATCGGTGGTTGCCAG
>JAKPIR010000114.1 GCA_029549705.1 Pseudomonadota bacterium
AAGGGACAATCGGGGACAATCACTTTTTGTCACTTTGTCCCCGATTCGGCACAAAAACAACAGAATCTGGGGACAAACGGGGACACACACCTTAGGGTGTGTCCCCTTGTCCCCAACTGTTTGTTGGCTTGTCCCGTCACCATTATTTTTTGCTCATTTGACTTAATTCCCTAAACCCTATAGAGTTCAGCCATCAAGTTCAAGAAATGGGTTGAGATATGGCTTCAAAGACTTATGCGGGCAACCATCCGATTGATGGGTCTGGGTTCGAGATTATTGGTGTGACGAATGTTGCGCGGATTAATTGGTTTATATATCTTAAAAGGCAAGAGCACTCTATTGAGTGGGTTAATATAAAGGTGTGCGCAGAGAACAGAGCTGACATGAAGGCTAATTATTGGTTCGCGCTAAACACAGAGACCGGAGATATTGGGTTTGGTAGAGATTATGCGTCTATGCAGGCGAAAAGGAATGATTTGTTCGTGGAGGTGATGCGCATCATAAACGAGGCTGGATTATGATTAACATATAAACATTTATTTGAATAACAAAGCATGAGCACACATAACCTAAAGACAATACGACAAAAATTTAAAGACCGTGGCGTTTTCTATACGCCGCCAGAGCTGGCCGCGCTGAATGTGACGATAAAACGATTGATGGAGACGGAATGAAAAAAGAAAGCTACCCAAAATGGATTTGCGACCCTTGCGGGCGCAAGCATGGTAAGCGCACCCCTTTAATGGCGACTTGGCATCTTGGAACTTGCGGCGTTTGCGCCAAAAAAGCCACGCCCGTTACTGAGCCGCGTGACTACGGGCACCTGAAAGATGGCTGGGATGAACTAAAGCATGTTGAGGTATCGGCATGAAAAAGCGGAATAAAGCATACAAGCCCAAAGCGCCAAGGCCAGGCCCTATTGAAGTGGCATTCGTTAAGCGTGAAGTTATTGAGACTGTTGCGCGACTGCGTGCAGGTATGGGCATCCACGCCTTCATGGGAAATGATGTTTCACGCATTTGCAACTCTGCTGGGCGGTTGTTTTTCATCGTGGCGCACGCAGCCAATGCCAAGGGCTACGGCAACTCGCAAGAGGCGAACATTATCATTGGGGCGGTAAGTGCCTTGGGCGATATTGAAAAAATACCAGAACGCCTAGAGCAGCAGCGCGGAGCGATTATCAGCGGCTTGGCTGCCGTTGATAGGCTTTTGCCGAATCTTGATTTTCTGAGCCTGCGCAATGGTGTGAATGCTTTTGCGGATTTGCTGGTGGCTACGGGCGAACTGCGCACGGAGGATGTTCGCGCATTACTTTTCGGGGAGGCTGCATGAACAACATCCAAACCATAAGCGACCGCTTGACGATTACAAGCAGGGAGGTTGCAGAGCTTACGGGGAAAGAGCACAGCAATGTGATGCGAGACATTCGCGCCATGTTGGAAGTCATGGATTCAAATCTGAATCCATGTGCAATATCAACAACTTACATGGGTAAGGATGGCCGTTACTACCCTCAATATCAGCTAGACAAAGATACCTGCTTAACCCATTTGCTGGGCGATGGCTTGGCAGCTTACCAAAACCATGCCGATGCTGGCCGCTTTATCGTGAAAACTGGCGTAGCGCCAAATACCGAGAAGGCCTACACAACAACGAAGTTCACGCCAAAGGGCATTAACTGGATTGCTGGGGAGTG
>JAKPIR010000150.1 GCA_029549705.1 Pseudomonadota bacterium
TAAACAAAACCCCGCAATAGCAAAAGATGTTAAGCATTTCCAGTTTAGAGATTTAAGAGCTAAGGCAGCGAGCGATAAAGCAGAAAGTGAAACCATGCGTGATGCTCAACTGCAATTAGGACACAGTTCTATGGCTATGACAGAACAATACGTTAGACAGCGTCGTGGACAAAAAGTAAACCCCACCAGATAGTCTAAATTTTCCAAAAATACAGGATATTCTTAAAGTTTTTTGTATTGCCAAAATTTAAGGTAATGCTGAAATGTAGTTAAATCTCGTAAATTTAAAGTTGATTTTATCTTCTGACAGTTCGCTTTATAGCAATAAAATTGATAAATTATGGGGCATAAGATTGGTTAAATCGAGACATTTAAAAATCTTAAATGAGGGGCAGGTATTTCCCCAGATTGTGTAAAAACGCCCCGATTTAGTATAATGATACCTATCAGTTGTGCGTAAATTGGGGGTTCTAAATGAAGCGATTCATCCAAGGCGAACACCGGTCTCAAGCCATATTATTACCCGAATGTCTTGACGATTACATTACTGAAACTAACCCAGTACGTGTCGTTGATGTGTTTGTTGATGAGCTTAATCTTGCGCAATTGGGATTTGATGGTGTGAACCCCGCTATCACTGGCAGACCCAGTTACCATCCCAGTATCCTTTTAAAAATATATATCTACGGTTATCTCAATCGTATTCAGTCTAGTCGTCGTCTTGAGCGTGAAGCACAACGCAATATTGAATTAATGTGGCTCACTCATCGACTGGCCCCTGACTTTAAAACCATCGCTAACTTTCGTTTAGAAAATGGCAAAGCCATTCGCCAGGTCTGTAAACAATTTATTGAATTATGCCGCCGTATGCATTTATTTACAGAAGCGGTAGTCGCCGTGGATGGCAGTAAATTCAAAGCGGTGAACAGTCGTGATAAGTGCTTTACCCAAGCCAAGATTAAGTTTCGTATGCAACAAGTTGAAGCGCATATTAACCAATACCTCATGGCACTTGATACCGCAGATCAACATGAGGGACATCAGCCAGCCATCAAATCCATTCGACTGACAGAGCGCTTGGCAGAACTTAAACAGCAAATGCAAGCCTTGCAAGCCATCGAAGCACAAAGTCAATTGACGCCCGATAAGCAAGTTGTGCTCACTGACCCTGACGCACGTTTTATGGCGACCAGTAAGAGTGGCGGCGGGATGGTAGCCTACAATGTTCAAACCGCTGTTGATACGCAGAACCATTTGATTGTGGCGCATGAAGTGACTAACAATGCCAGCGACCGTAGCCAACTGACCAACATGTCGGTACAAGCGCAACAAGCGATGGGCGTGAATGAAATCACCGCCTATGCAGACAAAGGATATTTTAAGAGTGAAGAAATACTCGCGAGTACGCAAGTTGGCGTGACGCCACTGGTACCAAGGCCGCTGACCTCCGGTAATCGTGCTGAGGGTTTGTACGATAGAAAAGACTTTATTTACCTGGCAGATAAAGATGCGTATCGTTGTCCTGCAAACCAAGCACTGATTAAACGTTATACTTCTTTTGAACAAGGCAAAGTCTTGCATACCTATTGGAGTTCTTCATGTAAAAGTTGTGCGCTTAAGTCCAAGTGTACGCCTAGCACAGAACGTCGCATTCGACGTTGGGAACACGAAGCCGTTTTAGATGAAATGCAATCACGTTTAAATGCTCAGCCAAATGCGATGCTGATTCGTAAACAAACAGTGGAGCATCCGTTTGGTACCATCAAATCTTGGATGGGTGCTACGCATTTCCAAACCAGAGGTCTTGAGAAAGTACGCACAGAAATGAGTTTGCATGTCTTGGCTTACAATCTAAAGCGTGTGATTAAGCTATTAGGCAGTGCAGCACTCATTCAGGCAATGCAAAGCGGGTTAAACCACTGCTGAAGGGAGTATCAATTACCTATGTGTGCGAGATGCAGTGCCATAACAGATAAAACCAACCTGAATATCCATCTATCTAGCCAAGGCTAATGCAATAAATCATGTGTAGTCGATTGATTGGGCATTCATACAACTCAATCATTTTTGCGTTTTTACACAGCCTGTCCCAAAAGCAGTCCGTCAAACCATGGTTCTAAAAGGCTAATTAGCACCATATAATTGGTAGCGATTCACATTGCAATGATTTTGGTATTCAACAAGGCTTGACTAGCGCCTCTTACTCCTCCCCGGCCATGGAAGTTCTCCAGTGAGTTCGACCAAACCACCATCATCTTCGACGCGAACACCAAATCGATCTATCTCTACTTCTGGCAAATCATCACTATCAAACCAAAGCAGGGCGATAGTCGTATCTGTTTGTTGATAATGCCTTGCTAGCTCCCAGAGCTCCAATCCTTTTCCCCAGTTGTCAAACCATATGTCTTGTGCGACCTCCAATTCATCAGTAGCGTTAACGCCAGCTTCGCGAAGTTTATGAGAAAGTGAGCCTACAGGTATTGATGACTTAGTTCCTACCCAAGCTCCTACGCGTCTCAATGGTGTAGAGCGGACAGCATATCGGACTGTACTTCTTTCCATCGTTACGAAAGCGCATGGTATATCACTTAGGCTTGCAAATCTGGATGCCGCAGCTGGATATGATGTACCAAATGCTTCAGCCATGTGCTGAATAAGTTGCAAAGATGGTTCTTTATTTGGTAGTGCTGATAACCACTGTTTGTAAGGCATTAATAATTCAGCAGCAAAAGTATCGCAGACCACCTCGTTTGGGTCTCGTTTTGCATATGCCCAGGAGGGGACTTCTTCATGACTCGAGGCTAGGTCCAATATGATATGGGCAATTTCATGACAAATCGTAAACCTTTGGCGCTGTTCGATTTCTTGAGAGTTTACTGTAATTATGTGCTTACCATTCGGTTTGGTGATCGTATAACCCGACTCACCTTCATTCAATTCTTCTTTTCTTAGAGAGGCATTGGCAGCAGCAAGGTACGGAGATAAGTCGTTACGAACATTGGATGAATCAACAGAGGAGACAAATGAGCGTGCAAGCTGTTGAGCATCCATTTCATTCATATTCACTCCTCTTCATCTTCCGCAAAGGCTCTTCGAATTCGGGCAATTAACGTAGCTGGATCGGGCCTTAAAGTTCCTCTATGCCTGATTCCTGCGGCTGCTGTAAATTCATGAATGGCAACTTGTGGATCATTTATTGCAAACTCAACCAAATCAGGGTCTGTATCTGCATGATCAACAAGCCATTTAACGAAAGTTATATCTCGCTCGCCAGGTTTTAATACCTTCAATAATTTATCAACAAGATCTTGAGATGGATTTGTTTTTTCACCTGTTTCTAATCGATGTACGTAGGCGTGGTCAATTTTAGATAGTTCACCAACTTCACGTAACGATAGGGTTCGTTTTTCACGTAGCATCTTTAGGGCGACGCCAAGTCCTGTTTGTGACATTTAATACATTCCTCGTATAAGGGGTGGCCTAGCCAAAATTAGCTGAGTTTACCGTAATATTTTAAACGCAATCTACAAATAATATAAGGTAGTTGCAACATTCAAAAAATGCTGGTATCATGTTGTCTGATTGGACAACATTCTAATAAATTACATTGAATTAATTGATTAAAGTATAAAATATCATGTTGCTTACGTAAGCAACGTATTATGCGTTAAAGTTAGTTTGTATGCAATAAAGATATAGGGTGAAAAACAATGGTGGTTTGAATTTTAGGAGATTAATCATGGCAGGCAAGAATCAACACGTAGTTCCGCATCAAGGCGACTGGGCGGTCAAAGGTGCAGGCAATCAAAAAGCAACCTCCGTGCATAGCACACAGCAGGAAGCAGTGGATGCAGCGCGTGAAATCGCGCGCAATCAGCATTCAGAGCTTATTATTCATAGGCCAGATGGACGTATTCGCGACAAAGATAGTTACGGCAACGATGAATTCCCACCTAAGGGGTAATCAATGTCCGAAACACCTACCTTTCATGTCCTTGCGCTATCTGGTGGCGGTTATCGTGGCCTATATACTGCCACAGTACTCGCCGAGCTTGAGCGCGCGCTGGGGCGACCGATTGCTTCACATTTTGATCTTATTTGCGGAACATCGGTCGGCGGAATATTGGCACTTGGGTTAGCCGATGAAATACCTGCTAGTCAACTTCAGGCGTTATTCGAGGAAAATGGTAATCGCATCTTTGGTTGCCGTGACCTTCTAAGACGTTTGCTAGGATTTTGGTTTACAGCTAAACATTCATCCGAGGGATTGAAGAATGTACTCACTGAGCGCTTCGGGGAGAAGACGATAGGCGAACTGAAGCATCGAGTGCTTATACCCGCGGTGAATTATTCGACTGGTCGTGGTCAATTCTTTAAGACCCCACACCATTTAAGCTTCGAACTTGATCATCACATGAGGCTTGTCGACGTAGCTTTAGCTACCTCAGCTGCACCAGTGTACTTGCCTCTATCTCGCAATCCACGAGGTGTGTTTGCTGATGGGGGATTAGTAGGCAATGCGCCTGGCCTCTTTGG
>JAKPIR010000153.1 GCA_029549705.1 Pseudomonadota bacterium
AGTGGTGTTAATGGTGCCGGGGTTGGCCTTGTTCTACGGCGGGTTGGTGCGAAGCAAAAACATGCTGTCCGTATTAATGCAAGTATTTGTAGTGTTCTCACTCGTTTCTGTATTATGGGCAGTTTATGGGTATAGCTTAGCTTTTGGTAGCGGTGCTGGCCCCATCATCGGTGACTTTGGCAAACTTTTCTTGGCAGGCGTTACGTCAGATTCACTATCGGATACCTTCACGGCTGGCGTTAAGATTCCTGAGTATGTCTTCATTGCCTTTCAATGCATTTTTGCGGGCTTAACGGCTACGTTGATTGTAGGTTCTTTTGCTGAGCGTATAAAATTTAGTGCGGTATTACTGTTCTCTGCTATTTGGTTCACATTGAGCTACATTCCTATTGCCCATATGGTTTGGGGTGCAGGTGGCTATTTGCTGGGCCAAGGTGCATTAGACTTTGCCGGTGGTACTGTTGTGCATATCAATGCTGCGGTAGCTGGTTTAGTAGGTGCTTACATGGTGGGCAAACGCATTGGTTACGGTAAAGAAGCATTAACACCACACAATTTAACATTAACTATGCTGGGTGCTGCATTACTATGGGTGGGTTGGTTTGGTTTCAACGCAGGCTCTAACTTAGAAGCCACAGGTGGCGCTGGTCTAGCTTTAGTCAACACACTCTTTGCAACTGCTGCTGCGGTATTGGCATGGTCGATTGGTGAAGCTTTTACCAAAGGTAAAGCCTCTATGCTGGGTGCGGCTTCTGGTGCAGTAGCAGGTTTGGTTGCCATTACACCTGCTTGCGGCTCAGTTGGGCCAATGGGTGGCATTGCGATTGGCTTTGCCGGCGGCTTCTTATGCTTGTGGGGTGTGACTGGCCTGAAAAAATTACTGGGCGCTGATGACTCACTCGATGTATTTGGTGTGCATGGCGTAGGCGGAATTGTGGGTGCACTATTAACAGGTGTATTTACTGCGCCAAGTTTGGGTGGAACTGGTAAACCTGACTTCTCCATTGCCTCACAAGTCATGGTGCAGGGCGAAGGCGTTATGATCACCATCATTTGGTCAGCCATTGCAGCATTCATTGCTTACAAAATTGCCGATTTGATTGTTGGGCTACGTGTATCTGAAGAGGCGGAACGTGAAGGTTTGGATACCACTTCTCACGGTGAGCGCGCTTACAACATTTAAGTTAGTTGTCGGCACGTTAGTGTTACCATAAAAACGGGGGCTTTAGACCCCCGTTTTTTGTGCATTTTAGTCGCCAACCTTTTTCGATGCTCTGGAAGCCTTTATTTATAAGGCTTCCAGAGCATCAATTTTTTCTCGCATCATTTTTCTACGTATTCATTGATATTTCAGCGTTAATATTTAGCACAATATAACTTAAGTATTCTTGAAAATGTACTTCGTTTAATAGTGCTGCATCCGATTCAAGCGCGACTACAAAAAACATAGCGCACTTCAATAATTGTGTAATATTCAAATTTACGTCAAAAAACACTTGACAGATAAAACTAAATATCTAATTATATAGTTATGAAAACAATTCAAACGATTCCTGATGCGTGGCAAAACATCGCGCAACTGTTTATTGCGCTAGGCGACGCGCACCGGCAACGCATTTTGCTCACCTTTGAAAAAGGCGAGCGCATGAATATATTGCAGATTGCCGCCGCCTCTACTTTAAGCCGAACTGCCGTCACGCATCATTTAAGAATACTGCGCGATAGCGGCGCGCTGCAAAGTGAAAAAGTTGGTAAAGAAGTGTATTTTTGGGTAGATAAAGCATTTATGACAAATGCCATTGGCAATGTGTTGCATTACATTGAAACAGAAATTTAGTTTTTAATCGTTCAATAAAAAAAGTTGGGGGAGGACTTGAAATGCTGGCCAAGTTATTAAAGGTTGTCTGTAGGATTCTGTTTCGCGTTGAGGTACGCGGCTTAGAAAACGTACCTAAAGAAGATGGGTTGCTGATTGTTGCCAATCACGAATCATTTTTAGATGGCCTATTGCTGGGTTTATTTTTGCCCAAAAGAGCCACCTTTGTTGTACACACTTCGGTACTTAAAAAATGGTCGTTCAGGCAAGCCTTACGCTTAACACCCCATCTTGCGGTAGACCCTACCAGCCCGCTGGCCATGAAAAAAGTCATTAAATTGATTGAAGCGGGCGAAAATGTAGTGATTTTTCCTGAAGGTCGTATTACCTTAACTGGCAACCTCATGAAGGTTTACGACGGCCCAGGCTTTGTGGCCGGCAAAACTGGTGCAGACATCCTGCCTGTACGCATTGATGGCGCCGCAGAGTCTTATTTTGGGCGCTTAACCCGCCATCACCCGCGTAGATTACTGCCTAAAGTCACGCTTACCATCATGCCAACTACCAGCATCGTCATGCCTAAAGCTACCCATCATGGCTTTCCAACAGGTAAACAACGTCGCCGAATTGCGGGCGAAGGCATGCGGAGTGTCATGCAAAAAATGCTATTTCAAGCACAAAAAAGCCGTACTTTATTTGAGGCATTTTTGGATGCCTTAGATAAGTTTGGCGCCAACTACAAACTTGTTGAAGACATGAATGAGGTAGAAGAAACCTATCAGGATTTATTGAAAAAAAGTCTGGCTTTGGGCCGAATTGTGGCCAAAGTGAGCCGCGCCGGCGAAACCGTAGGCGTGATGATGCCAAATATTACCAACACTGTTGCCCTAATACTAGGCATGAGCGCCTTTAACCGCGTACCCGCCATGATTAACTACACCGCAGGCACTGCTGGCATGCAAAATGCCTGTATTGCCGCTAAAGTCAACACGGTCATTACTTCACGCAAATTTATTGAAACTGCAAAATTAGAAAGCGTGGTCGATGGCCTTAAAGACCTGAATATTTTGTATTTAGAAGATTTACGCGCGCAGTTTGGTGTGGTCGACCGGGCATGGCTAATTGGCTATGCACTTCACTACCCACGTGCAGCCATGGAAGTGAATAAGCCTGACGAGCCTGCGGTCGTGTTATTTACTTCTGGCTCAGAAGGTAAACCAAAAGGCGTGGTGCACTCACATAAAAGCATTTTATCCAATATATCGCAGATTTTGGCTGTGCTTGACTTTAACCCCACAGATAAATTCATGATGGTACTGCCCATTTTTCACGCGTTTGGGTTTACCGGCTCACTACTGCCAATTTTAAACGGCATCAAAATTCATATTTTTCCATCCCCGCTACAATATAAAGTCATCCCCGAGGTCATTTACGACCGCGGTTGCACAGTGTTTTTTGCCACCAGCACGTTTTTAGGCAACTATGCAAAATATGCGCATCCTTATGATTTTTACAAACTGAGAATCGTGGTAGCAGGCGCTGAAAAACTCAATGAAGAAGTGCGTAAAACCTACCAAGAAAAATTCGGTATTCGTATTTTGGAAGGTTATGGCGCAACAGAATGTGCGCCGGTGCTTTCTGCAAATACACAAATGGCAAATTTAAACGGCAGTGTTGGACAATTAGTACCTGGACTTGATCATAAATTGGAAACGGTTCCGGGTATCGAGACGGGTGGTTTGCTTCACGTGCGCGGTGAAAACGTGATGATGGGCTATTATCTCTTTGATAACCCTGGGGTTTTAAACCCGCCCGCTGATGGCTGGTACAGCACCGGAGACATCGTAGAAATTGACGCACAAGGCTTTATCCATATTAAGGGCCGGGTAAAACGCTTTGCCAAAGTGGCAGGTGAAATGGTGTCTTTAGAAGTTGTAGAGCAAATCGCCAATACGGCAGCACCAGAACACCAACACGCGGCCAGCACACAAACAGATGCTCAGCGTGGTGAGAATATTGTACTCTTTACAACAGACCCCGCGCTAAAACGTGAAGACCTGCAAATTGTCGCTAAAAATCTGGGTAGCCCAGAAATTGCCATCGCCCGTAAAATCATACGGGTAGAAGAATTACCAGTGCTTGGCACCGGTAAAACAGACTATGTTTCATTAAAACAAATGGCTGAAGCCGCGTGAAAAAAGCCATTATCATTGTTATAAGTTTACTGTTTGCCCCAGCAGCATTAGCAGTTTGGTTAAAGCAGCCTTTTAACCATGAAATTGGCGAAATGAAATTGGCTGGTTTATCTAAAGCTGATCCAGCAAGGCTAAAAACCAATGTAGAAAAGCTTTCAACTGAATACGCAACGCGACATTTTGGTGATGTTAAAACACTAAATTTAGCGGCCAATTTTATTCAGGCGGAGTTTCAAAAAACCACTAAACGCGTGACTTTGCAAAGCTACCAAGTAGATAGCGAGCAATTTCATAATGTGATTGCGCGCTTTGGCCCAGCCATTGATTACACGGCTACTTATGAAAATGGGCCACCAAAGCCCGTTATCATTGGCGCGCATTATGATGTAGAAGCAGAAACCATGGGCGCGGATGATAATGCCAGCGGCGTAGCAGGTTTGCTTGAGTTAGCACGCATTTTTGCCGAAAAACCACCCAGCGTGCCAGTAGAGCTTGTGGCTTATACTTTGGAAGAACCGCCCAACTTTAGAACCGATAGTATGGGCAGCCGTCACCATGCGGCAAGCTTGGCGCAAGCAGGCATCACACCTGAGTTGGTGGTTGTGTTAGAAATGATTGGCTATTATAACGATGCGGAAAATAGCCAAGAATACCCTGTGAGTTTGCTTAAATGGTTTTACCCTAAGCGCGGTGATTTTATTGGCGTGGTAGGTCGTTTTTCAGCCGCACCCACCAATAAAATGGTAAAAATCGCGATGCAATCTGCACACCCAGATTTTCCTGTGGAATCCATCAGCGCGCCAGCCAGTATGACAGGTATTGATTTTTCTGATCACGCATCGTATTGGCTATACGACATGCCTGCCGTGATGATTACCGACACTTCTTTTTATCGCAATCCAAATTATCACAAACCGACCGACAACGCCGATACGCTTGATTTTGAACGCATGGCAAAAGTGGTTGAGAGCGTGCATGCGTTGGTGATTCACTTAGGCGGTTAATTAAAAAATTTCAACATTAATATGACAAATACAATAAAAAAATTAGTAACTAAGCATACGGCTAAACCAGTAGTTAAGCGCTTAGTGATTGGCTTAAGTTTGCTTGGGCTAGCAGCACTCTCGCCTATAGTAGCGCATAGTGCCATGGAAGCAGACTTAGCACATCAACCCGAGGCAACATCGGAAAGTTTGGACCAGCCAGCCTCGGCACAACTAATATCAGTGCATGAGCAAGATGCACAGGCCGTATTGTCATACATCACAAGCTCGCAACAACTTAGTGCGCAGCTGCCAAGTTTTTTGGAAGAGTCAAATCAGGCCATCAACACACACAAAGGCGCGTTGCCATCGGCCTACGCTTTGCGTTTAGCCAAGGCGCTATCTGAAGCGCATGATGTACGTGACAGTTTATTTAAGCAAGCACTCACTCACCGCTCAGCTTTGTATCGAGTAGATAATAGCATTAGTGACAATGAACGCGTGACAGAAATTATCATTGCTATGTCAGCTGCCGTGACCTTGTATGAAAATAGCAAAATCATGCATCAAGCTTTTGATAAAAACCCTTTATTACGCAATAAATTGAATGAAGGCTACCCTGAGTTTGGTATTCCAGCTGGGTTTTATGATTCTTCCACCATGCGTTCAAATAACCCAGAATACCGCAAAGCATTTACTGACGCAGTGCGCTATTTTGCAGATAACCGTGTAGCAATAGAGGCTGAAATTAACCGAAGTTCCGCCTCTATACAATCGCTATATCAGCACATTGCGAAAAGCCCGCTGTTAAAGGGTTTAAAGGGTGGGAATGTCTTCAAAAAAATCGCTGTGCTTCCATTTAAAGCGGCTACTGGCGCGGTTGATCTTTCAGGCCGTGGCTTAAACCATGCAAAATTTACCAGTTCAAAAGTGGTGGGCAATACCGTGGGTGCGGTGCGCTGGCGCGCTGGCAAACTCAAAGACGATATGGTCATGTTAAAAAATATGATGGCCTCACTTCAACCAGGGGATATTTTGCTTGAAAAAACACCTTTTACGCTCACCGATAAAACAATCCCAGGCCATTTTGGCCACGCTGCGGTGTACGTGGGCACTAAAGAACAACTCAAGGCATTGGGCATTTTAGAAAACACCCTTGTGCAAAAAAACCTATCTAAAATTGAAGAAGGCCGCGGCGTTGTTGAGGCTTTAAGAAGCGGCGTACAACTCAACAAGCTACAAGATTTTATGAATGTAGATGATGTGGCGATTTTACGCCCTAAAAATTTAAACATTAAAGACCAGCAGCAAGCGGTAACGCTGGCACTTGGCAATATTGGCAAAAAGTATGACTTCAATTTTGATGTTAATACAACAGACACTATTGTGTGTTCAGAGCTGGTGTATATTGTTTACCCGCAAGTAGATTTTATTACCAAGAATGTACTTGGTAGTTTTGCGATTACGCCAGATGACATAGCCCAAGCGGCGGGCAGCTCGCAAACCGATCCCCTAGAAGTCGTGTTTTTTGCCCATGACGGCAAGCTGGTGTGTGAGCAACAACTACCCACCAAGCAAGAAGGCTTAGTGCTTTACGAAAATCTAGTAAAACCTGTAGCTAAAACCAATAGTAGTAGCGCAGCGCAGCGAGCCGCCTTTTCTGGCTTTATACAATAAAGCTATTTAAAACAAGGTGTAAGCATGCCAAAACAAACAAAATATTCAGGTGCTTCTGCACTAACCAACGCATTCACTGGCATTAAGGCATGGTTAGAATCAGGCCACAGCAATCCTAACTTAGCTGGTTTGCCTGAAACATTAAAAAATCATCCGTTGATGCATCAAGTGTGGCAAGGTATAGACCCGACAAAAGTGTGGGATTGCCACGCGCACATTATTGGCTCGGGCGATAGCGGCACGAGTGGTGCTTGGGCTACGCCTAGAATGGACACTTGGCGACACCCGATATTGAAAATTCAAAAATGGTTTCATTTAAATGGCGCGGCACTTGAAGCCAATAGCGAAGATACCAGCTTTGTAAAACGCCTAGCGCATTTATCTAGTGAAATGCCAGCGGGTTACAAAACCATGCTCTTTGCCTTTGAATGGGCGCACGATGAAGCAGGCAAACCAGTAAAAGCCGATTCTATTTTTCATATCCCTAATGATTATGCGGCTAAAATTGTCGCGCAACACCCGCAGCATTTTGAATGGGTCGCATCTATTCACCCTTACCGCGCCGATGCGATTGATGCCTTGGAGCAAGCCCACGCACAAGGCGCAGTGGCGATGAAATGGCTGGCTTCGTCGATGAATATAGATCCAGCATCACCCAAATGCACCAAGTTTTACCAAAAATTGCAGCAACTCAACATGCCGATTATCACGCACGTGGGGCGTGAAAGTGCTGTGCCAGGCGGAGATTTAAATTTTAACAATCCACTCAAAGCCCGCCACATGTTAGATGCTGGCGTGCGTATTGTCATGGCGCATTGCGCCAGTGATGGCTTTGATAAAGATTACGATAACGGCAATCAAGTAGTCACCAGCTTTGAGTTATTCGCCCGCATGATGGACATGCCAGAATACGAAGGCTTGCTATTTGGCGATATTTCAGCCACCACCTTATTTAATCACTCATGGGTGCTTAAGCATATTTTGCAACGCGACGATTGGCACCACCGCCTACATAACGGCACTGATTATCCATTGCCAGGCGTTTTCCCGCTGATTACCAGCAGGCAATTTCAGCGTGAAGGCATGTTAGCGGCGGAACATGTGCCATTTTTACAAGAAGTGCGCAAATACAACCCGATTATGTTTGATTTTGCCATGAAACGATTGCTTCGTTTTGAGGGCAAGCAGCTTCCCACCAGCGTGTTTGAAACACGTGGTTTTTTCAGTAACCAAAGGCTTTAAAGTAAGTTTTTTAGTCAATTTGGGAGCTCTAAAATGAAACGTATTTTTATTTCCACCATGCTTGCCGCGGTATTAGCAACGCCCATTTATGCACTCGCCAACGGCTCAGAAGCTTCAGCCAATGCGTCACAAACACTATCAGTGGGCGTGGGTTCGGTTGTTGTTGGCTCTGCTTCATTGGCCGCAGCGAGCGGTCAATTAGTGGTAGAAAGCGTAGTAAAAACGGCCGATGGCGTGTTAATGGTATTGCAAGGTGCAGGAACTAGCGTATCAGAGGCTGGTAATTTTTCAGTTAAAGTAACCGGCGATGTTTCAGGTGCAGCCTCAGTGGTAGTTGGACAATCGGTTGAAGTGGTGGCAGAAACGGTTGGCTCGGCGATTATTGCTTCAGGCAAAGTGATTGCATTTATTCCCAATGAAATGGGGAAATCGTTAATGCACCATTCAGCGATGTAACGTTGTGAAAAAACACATCCTTACTTTGCTTTTTTGTCTAATGTTGCTGCCAAGCTTGGTAGTCGCTGGCACGGCTTGCACTGAAAAGTTACAATCGCCCGAAACCGTCCAAAAAGCCTTTCGACTTGCTATTAAAACGCGCGAAGCTTTAGATGCCAGTGGCGCGCAAGTGGCGTTAATCGGGCGTGTGGGGCAAGATTTATCTAAATACAATTTGCGCTATTCGCACATGGCCTTTGTGTGGCGTGACCATCCGCAGGGGCGGTGGATGGCTTTGCATGAACTGAATAAATGTGGCACGGCAGAATCTGCCCTATTTAATGAGGGCTTAGCTAACTTTTTCTTTGATGATATGTTTGCGTGGGATGCCCTGATAGTGACACCCTCAACCGAGTTGCAAGCCAAAATTGTGGCCGAGCTTGCACAAACCAGCGCTCTGAAAAACTTGCATCAGCCACATTACAACATGCTGGCTTACCCGTATTCAACAAAGTATCAAAACTCAAATCAATGGGTGCTTGAAGTGCTGGCCGATGCTATTCAGCAGCCAGAACAAAGCAGCCGGGCAACCTCCCAAGCCTGGTTAAAGCAAGCAGACTACAAACCTAGCAATTTGCATATTATGACCCTAACGCGCTTAGGCGCACGCATGTTTAAAGCCAATGTGGCGTTTGATGACCACCCAACGGGCGACCGCATCATGGGCAAAATTGAAGTGGCAACGGTAGAATCGGTGGCAAATTTTTTGCAAAAAATTGACCCACAAACCACAGTGCAAACGCTAACACTCAAATGACTAGTAAATCTAAAACTTTATGGCAAAGCATCCTAATTATGGTGTTAGGTTTGTATGTACTATTTTGCCTCGTAATTTATTGCATGCAAAAGCAAATGTTGTTTCCCGCGCAAGCCGCGATGAAAGTTGCAGTGGATTGGCAGCCTAAAGCAGGTAGCCAATCCTTTTTAGTGGGGCAATGCGGAAAATTGCATGTGGCAAACTGGCCTGTAGCGAATAAAAAAGGCGCTATTGAAAATGGCACAGTCATGATATTTCACGGCAATGCTGAAAGTCTTGCCAGTGTTGAGCATCAAGTGCCGCTGTTTCACGCGCAGGGTTATAGTGTCATGGCTTGGGATTATGTAGGCTATGGACAATCTACCGATTGTTGGACTAACGAGCAAGACATGTTGCAAGATGCAGAGACGGCGTATCAATGGCTTGCACAGCAAACCACCTTGCCGATTGTCATTTATGGTCGTTCTGTGGGTTCTGGGCCTGCGGTGTATATCGCTAGCAAATACGCCGTGCAAAAGTTGTTATTGGTTTCACCTTATGACTCGCTCACCAATGTGGCAAGTGAAAACATGCCATTTTTTGTGCCAGTGCGCTATTTAATGCGTTTTCCAATGGCCTCTACGCAGTGGACAAATCAAGTTAAAGCACCTATTTACGCCATTCACGGCTTGGCAGATACTTTAATTCAGCCCGCACGAGCGGCGGCATTGTTTAAGAATACTGAGCAAAAAATACATGTGAAGTGGGTCAAAGATGCAGGACATAATGTGGATGGCGTAGCACAATTTGCGCCTTGGCTGGCGAATAGCTTGAAGTCGCAATAAGGGGAATAAAATGGAATTGGCATTATTGGGTTTAATAGGTGCTGCTCTCGGGGTCATTATTATAGTGGGCTCAATCGCTGGCTTTTTTGGTATGTTCTCATCTGGAGATAAAGCGCAAAAGCTTTTTAAGCTAAAGCAAGAAACTGAGCGTTTAAGCAAAGAAATGGCGCGTATAAGCGCGCAAATGGAGCTGCTGAAGGCGCAGATGGATGCGCCCCAGCAAGCTGCTCCAGCCGCCGCGCTTAAGGAGGCGGCTACGCCTATAACGGTGCTTATTGTGCCGCAGGCTGTTGAAGAAAAAAGCCCGCCTATTGCAGAACCTGAATTAGAAAAAGCAGCCCTAGAAAGTAAGCCCGCCGCGCCTCTAGTGGCTGTTAAGCATGAGGCTAACACTAAACCTATCGAAAAAACGATAGAAAAACCCGCTGCAAAACCATACATTCCGCCCCCACCCAATTTTATTGAGCGTGGACTTACGGCAGCAAAAGACTGGCTGTTTGGTGGCAACACCATGGTGCGTGCAGGAATTGTGATTTTATTCATTGGCATTAGCTTTTTGCTCAAACTCGCAGTGGATAACGGCATGATTCCGATTGAAATTCGCCTGCTGGCCGTGGCGATTGGCGGCATGGCTCTGCTTGCGGTGGGTTGGCGTTTACGCGAAAAACGTCCGCAGTATGCTTGGGCTTTGCAAGGTGGCGGTGTAGGGGTGTTATATCTCACCATTTTTGCGGCCATGAAACTGTATGGGCTGATTCCGGCAAGTGCGGCGTTTGCCTTGTTGGCGGCGATTGCCTTTTTATCTGCCTATATTTCAGTCAAGCAATCGGCCTTGCCATTAGCTATTTTAGGCTTTGCAGGCGGCTTTTTGGCACCGATTTTAACCTCTACAGGTAGCGGCAACCATATTGGATTGTTCAGCTATTACTTGATTCTTAACCTAGGCATTGCTTTTGTGGCCTTTCATAAAAGTTGGCGGCCACTTAACGTGTTGGGCTTTGCCTTTACCTTTATTATTGGCTCAATTTGGGGGGCAAAAAGTTATACACCAGCGCTATTTGCAACCACTGAACCATTCTTAATCATTCACTTTTTGCTATTTACCGCCATTGCTGTGCTTTATGCGCATCGGCAATCTACCAAAGCCAGCGATTATGTGGATGCGACGCTGGTATTTGGCACGCCACTGGTGGGTTTTAGCTTGCAATATGCGTTGCTCAAAGGCACGCCATTTGGCCTGGCTTACAGCGCGTTGGCCTTGGGTATTTTTTACTTGGGCTTAGCTTGGTGGGTGTTAAATCGTCAACGTGAAACGCTTAAATTTTTGGGCGAATGCTTTTTAGCACTTGGCATTGGTTTTGTCACGCTGACCTTGCCACTCGCCTTAGATGGTCGTTGGACTTCAGCCGCTTGGGCGGTTGAAGGCGTGGGCTTATTGTGGGTGGGTTTAAAGCAAATCCGCAAATTCCCCGCGTTTACGGGGCTGGCTTTGCAATTGCTGGCCGCACTGGCTTTTGCCAATGGCTGGGGGTTAACAGGCAGTGGTGGCTTTGGCCATCAAAACTTGTTCTTAGGCGTAGGCTTTATTGCACTTTCAGGCTGGGCGTGTGGTGCGTTACTTAATGCGTATCGCCCGAATAAGTTTGAATGGATGCGCACGCCTTTAGCTGTTTGGGGTTGGTTGTGGTGGATAGGTTCGGGGCTAACCGCAATCAACGAGTTTATGGTTAACGACGACTTCGCACATGCGGGGCTGATTTTTGTTGCAATAACAAGTGTGTTACTGCCTATTCTTGCCAATAAATTAAAATGGCAACGTTTGGCAACGCTTTCCACCTCATTGTTGCCAGTCATGGTCATGGTTGTGTGTTGGGAGGCTTTGCTTACGCTCTTTAGCTACAGCAATTATTCTATTCTAGAAAATAATGGGTTCATCGCATGGCCGCTCGCCATGGGGGCTTATGCTTGGTTGATATCAGGGAACGCCATCCCTAATAAGGCGTGGCTACGTGCGCCACTGCTATGGGTGATGGCAGCGGTGGGTGTACTGGTTTGGCACCGCCAATTAGGGCAATACGTGGCAGAATCGCACGTGTGGGCGCAAATTGGCTGGGGCGTGATTCCTATGCTGCTTGTTGGGGCAGTAACTTATTGGCAATTTGCTAAAAATCAATTAAATGCCTCGCGGTTAGATAGTGCAAAAACTTGGGCGTGGGTTGGCAGCATGCCACTCATGGCACTTACAGTGTATTGGTATATGAACATGTCACTTAATTCAAGTGGCAATGCCGCGCCATTGCCTTACTTTCCAATGCTTAATCCGCTTGATATTACGCTGGCGGGCGCATTGCTATTGCTGTTGGTTTGGCAACGCGCAGTGAGCAAGCATTTAGGCAAATTGCAACACATTAACCCGGTGCTAGCGTCAGTGATGGCATTTGCGCTGCTGAATGGCATATTGCTACGCACCTTGCACCACTGGGCAGGCACGCCCCATTTATGGTTGTCCATTTTTAATAACTCGACTGTGCAAATGGCGTTTACCTTCTTATGGGCCGTCACGGCGTTTGGCTTGATGTTGCTGGCACATAAAAAGCATCATCGCACTTTATGGCTCGTGGGTGCGGGCTTAATGGGCTTGGTCGTCGCTAAATTATTCCTGCTCGATTTAGGCCAGCACGGCTCTATTAACCGCATTATTTCATTTATCGGCGCGGGCGTGATGTTGCTGATTATGGGTTATTTTGTGCCTATTCCGCCCGCAGAAAATGAAATTCAGAAAGAGGTTTAAAATGAAATTTCACACACTTTTTTTAACTTTAATGCTAACGGCCAACAACGCCTTGTCGGCAGATTTTATGCTCAATGCCAAAGGTGATGCGCCGTTGTATCTAAGCGTTTTACCCAAAGAAGTTTATCTGCAAAGCCGCGCCGATGACTTGCAAGACCTCACCATCATCAACGCGGCCGGTGAACAAGTGCCTTATGCCTTGCTACGCTATCATGATTTACACCCGCAAACGGCCGTAACCAAAGATGTTAAGCCACTAAAAGTGTATCCCATCGCAGATGAGCAGATTGATAATTCAGATGGTAGAAATAGCGTTATAAAATATTTTGAGAATAGTGGTGGCTCGGTAGCATTTACCTTAGAACACAATCAAATGGTAAAGTTAAACAGAAGTGTTTATTTGGTGGATGCAGGTAAAACACACCCTCCGCTACAAACTTTTACGGTAGCGTGGATGGGCCAAGAAAATAAGTTACTCCCTATTGATATTGAAGCAAGTAATGACTTAGAAAACTGGACTAGCGCAGGGCACGCGGTATTGCTTAAAACTTCGCCGCTAGACAATGCTGAAAAGTCGGGTATTGCGCTAGACACGTTAATACAAAATACGATTACCTTAGATTACGCTGTAGAAGCACGTTATTTTAAAATTAGCCCCACAAATAAAAATTCTGACTGGTTACGGATGACGAATATCAGCGCAGAGTATGATAGCGTGCGCCCACTCTCCCCAGAAGTATTGTGGCAAAATATGCCCTTAATTAAGCGCGATGAATCAAATAAAGATAACGGTATCACTAACATTGATTTTGAATCGCAAGGCCGCATTGCTGCCAGCTACTTGCGTGTACAACTACCAGAAAACAACACCATCACCAGTGCTACTGTGCAGGCACGCAATAAAAATGATGCGCCATGGCAAACAATCACCAACGCCTCGCTTTACCGTATGGACAAAGCAGGTAAAGCCTACGCAAATCCCGATATAGCGCTAAATGCCGCCACATGGCGCTACTGGCGCTTGCAATTTAATCAAGCCAATGGCGGCATAGGTGCTGAAAACCCAACGTTATCACTCGGCTGGATGCCCCAAACGGTGGTGTGGAACGCGCGTGGTCAAGCGCCATTTTATTTGCGCGTCGGCACTGGCCCTGCCATTGTAAGCGCTGTAGATGTAACAAGCTTGATTCCCGATTATAAAGTTGAAAAAGTCATGCAATTGCCCAAAGCAAGTTTGGTGGCAAACGCAACAAGTACAAGTGTTGCAAGCGCCACCGCTAGCAACAGCTGGGCAAGCGCACCTGATTACAAAACTTGGTTACTATGGGCAGGTCTTGCTTTAGGCGTCTTGCTTTTAGCGGGCATGGCAGTTTCATTGTTTAAGGTTGATAGCAAGGAAAAGTAACGATAACGCTGTAAATTTTATACTTGCCCACAAACAGCCCACCTATAAAGATAAAAACATGAAAAATCAATTTTCTTTGATGAAAGAACAGCGTTTTCGCCCGTTCTTTTTTACCCAATTTCTAGGGGCTTGTAATGATAATGTGTTTAAAACCGCACTCATTACCTTAGTAGCATTTCATGCCGCCAGCATAACAACGATGGATGGTGCTATGTTGGCAACGGTGCTACCAGGCTTGTTTATTTTGCCATTTTTTTTATTCTCTGCAACGGCTGGGCAATTGGCTGATAAGTATGAAAAGTCACAAGTAATTCGCATTGTAAAAGTATTTGAAATTGGCATTATGCTATTTGCCAGTGCAGGATTTTTTCTGCATAACATTTGGTTGCTGGGCACCGCCTTGTTTATGATGGGTATGCACTCCACTATTTTTGGTCCAGTTAAATATTCTTATTTGCCGCAGCATTTAAAAGAAAATGAACTCATTGGCGGCAATGGCATGATAGAAATGGGTACTTTTGTGGCGATTTTGCTTGGTCAAGTCCTTGGTGCTTGGGTCGCGATGCAGCGTCAGCACGAAATCATTACAAGCCTTGTCATTTTGCTCATTGCTGTGCTGGGTTACGCTACAAGCCGAGGTGTACCTAAATCCCCCGCCGCCGCTCCACACCTAAAAATCAACTGGAACCCAATCACTGAAACGTATCGCAGCATTCAATTTGTATGGCAGCACCAGCAAATTTGGCTCGCGATAGTGGCGATTTCATGGTTTTGGTTTTTTGGCGCCACGCTACTTGCACAGTTTCCTAATTTTGCAAAAGTGGTGCTTTATGGCGACGAAAGTGTATTTATACTATTGCTTTCTGTTTTTTCAATCGGCATCGGCATTGGTTCGCTGATGTGTGAAAAGCTCTCTAAAGGCAAGGTGGAATTGGGTTTGGTGCTATTTGGCGCCATCGGTTTAACTGTTTTTGGCGCAGATTTATATGGCTCAAGCACCTGGATACACGCGCACTGGAACAACAAAACATTATTTGATTTTGCTAGTTTTATCAGTAAGCATCATGACATGCATGGACATGTTATTTTTGCGCACTGGCGTTTGCTTGCCGACATTGCGCTGATAGGGTTTTTTGGCGGCCTCTTTATTGTGCCGCTGTATGCGCTAATACAAACGCGCGCTGAAAAAAGTCATCAATCGCGGGTGATTGCTGCAAACAACATCATCAATGCCTTCTTTATGGTGGCTTCTGCGGTTTTTTCTATTTTAATATTTCACAATAAATTTACGATTCCGGCACTTTTTTTAATCACTGCGCTGCTGAACGTGCTGGTGATGATTTATCTGTGCTTTAGGCAACCCGAGTATTTCAAAGCATTTATTCGATGGATTTCATTAGGTAAATGACTTGCCCGTTTACTTTAGAATGACTGGGCTAAAAAACCCTCATTTAACGCTTTTCCACTACCAACCCTTTTGACCTCCTCTGCGAGCCTTGTAAATAAAGGCTCGCAGAGCATCAAAAATCTCTCGGGAAAATTAAATACGCTTTTGATTGTTTTTTATCGCCTCACCCCAACTATATAACTGGTGATTTTGCAATCTGCTAGGCCAATAAATCGCTTTCACTTTATAATGACAACAATCACTTTTGGGTGCGAACTTGATGCAATTCATTCATCGTATTAAACAATCCATTTGGCAATTGGCAAACAAGAGCGGCGCATTTGCACCCTTATTTGCCATGCTGTTACTGGGTCTCATTTTGTTGTCACTTTCGCGCTTGGGCTTGGTGCTTTGGAAGATCGACCGTGTGCTAGCGACTGATAAATTAGTCGAGATTTTCCTGCAAGGAATTCGTGTTGATATTATCCAACTAAGCCTGATGGCGCTCATTCCGCTCTTACTCGCACCCATTTTGGCCACAAAACAACTATTTAAATTCTGGCAAAAATTTACCTATGTTTGGGTAACGGCCGCCATTTTATTACTGGTCTTTTTAGAGGTGGCCACACCCGGCTTTATTATGGAATATGATGTGCGGCCCAATCGTATTTTTGTAG
>JAKPIR010000161.1 GCA_029549705.1 Pseudomonadota bacterium
AGTTGCCCGGCTGAGGAATATATCCCCAACTGACGGAACAGACCTTCCATACCAAATGTACGCGCTTCATCCGGTACAATCGGCACTATGTATTTACCAATTTGCTTGTCGCGCACTAACGTTGAAAGAATACGTACGAATGCCATGGTGGTTGAAATTTCACGCTCACCCGTTGCAGCCAGCATATTTTCAAACGCTGACAATTCAGGCACAGTCAGTTCATTACCTTTGCGGCGACGTTGTGGCACAAAGCCGCCCATTGCAGCGCGGCGGGCCGCCATATATTGCATTTCAGGGCTGTCATCAGCAGGTTTGTAGAAGGAAAGATTTTCTACTTGCTCATCCGTGATGGGCAAATCAAAGCGGTCACGGAATTTCTTCAGTGACTCAATATCCATGCTTTTTTGTTGATGCGTAGTGTTTTGCGCTTCGCCTGCCTCGCCCATGCCGTAACCTTTAACGGTTTTGGCTAAAATCACGGTTGGCTGACCTTTGTGATTTACCGCAGCATGATAAGCCGCATACACTTTGTGCGGGTCGTGGCCACCACGGTTCAGGCGCCAAATATCGCTATCAGACATCGCCGCAACCATTTCTTTCAATTGCGGATATTTGCCGAAGAAATGTTCACGCGTATAGGCGCCGCCTTTCGCTTTAAAGTTTTGATATTCGCCATCCACACATTCTTCCATGCGTTTTTTGAGCAAACCATCTTTATCCATTGCAAGCAATGGGTCCCAATACGAACCCCAAATCACTTTCAGCACATTCCAGCCTGAACCCCTAAAGTCTGACTCCAGCTCCTGAATGATTTTGCCGTTGCCACGCACCGGGCCATCTAGACGCTGTAGATTACAGTTAATCACAAAAATCAGATTGTCTAATTTTTCACGGCTAGCTAATGAAATCGCACCCAGTGATTCTGGCTCATCCATCTCGCCATCACCACAAAACACCCATACTTTTCGATCAGAAGTGTCTGCAATCCCACGGTCATGCAGATATTTTAAAAAGCGCGCCTGATAAATACCTGCCAAAGGCCCTAAGCCCATTGAAACCGTCGGAAACTGCCAGAAATCCGGCATCAACCAAGGATGTGGGTAGCTGGATAAACCGTTACCGCCCGTTTCTTGGCGAAAATTATCCATCTGCGCTTCGGTAAAGCGACCTTCTAAAAACGCACGTGCGTACACACCAGGTGATGAATGTCCCTGAAAGTACACACAGTCGCCGCCAAAGTTTTCATTCGGCGCGCGGAAAAAATAATTAAAGCCGGTGTCGTACAAAGTAGCCGCTGATTGAAAGCTGGCAATGTGGCCGCCTACGCCCGGTGACTTTTCATTGGCGCGCAACACGGTCATAATCGCATTCCAGCGCACTAAGGCGCGCACACGACGCTCCATTTCCGGGTCACCTGGCAATTTAGCCTGCAAGTGTGTAGGGATTGTATTCACATACGCAGTAGTGGCGTTATAGGGTAAATTGCTGCCAGAACGGCGAGCCTGATCAATCATCGCCTCAAGTAAAAAGTGTGCGCGTTCAGTCCCTTCAGTCTCGATAACTGAGGCTAGCGCGTCTAACCATTCTTGTGTTTCTTGCGCGTCTGTTTCTTGCAATCCGGTTTGCTGATTGAGTGTCATGCGTGAGATTTCTCCGTGTTTTAGCCGCTATGCGTATAATTAACAAAACTATAGCAACTAAACGTGAATTAAGGCGTAGTTAATTACAATCAATAAAGCCGTAAGTGTGGCTTTTTTAAGCATTTTGGTCAAGTTAAACATGAAGTTATGCGGTTATTTAACCGACTTTTGCTAGGTTTATCATACATAATATATAAGAGTTAAGGATGCAGAAATGTCGTTAAAATTAGTGCAAAATGCTGCTTTAGGGTGTGAAAATTCGCTATCTTCGGAGAACCATATACTTTTAGTCCTAAACGATGGGGCTGAAAATACTTTTCCTTATGCTACGTTATTGCAGGCCAAGCTAAAACGCAGTAAATCTGCACTAAAAGACCTTATAAAAACACCTGTTACCATTGAATTGCCGCATGGTGGCATCGCCAGTGTTGTTGTTTTGGAAAATTCACTCAATATTTTTCAAAAACATACCTTGCTTCGCAAGGCGATTAAACCTTTATTAACAGAACAGCCCGAGCAGTTAGCGCTATGTGTATTTGGCCCAGAAGCTGAGCGCAAGGCAAATGCGTGCGCGGCTTGCTACGTGGCCACTGTCAATGCCGCCGAACTGCCTAGCCGCAAAAAAGAACATCCACATACGCCGCTCAAAGCCATCCATATTTACGGCTGGCAAGAAGACCATGATTACGCGTACACCCATGCGCGCGTTGCAGGCAACACACTTTGCCGCCACCTCACCATGTTGCCGCCCAATGAGCTCACGCCAATGGATTATCGTGAAAAAATTAA
>JAKPIR010000164.1 GCA_029549705.1 Pseudomonadota bacterium
ATTTTGCAAAAAATGCAGTCTGCACTCATTTTGTTCGACTTTCTTTCTCAGTAATCCCTGACAAACCCTCGCGCCGAGCCAACTCGTCAAGCACCTCCTGTGGTTTGATGTCTGCTTTTGCCAGCATGACTAACGTATGAAACCACAAATCTGCCGTTTCATAAATAATCTCTTGTTTATTGCCGCCTTTGGCTGCAATCACGGTTTCGGTTGCCTCTTCACCCACTTTTTTCAGAATGCTGTCCATCCCTTTAGCGTATAACTTTGCCACGTAGGAAGTAGCGGGATCTGCATTCTTACGCTGCTCCAGCAATTCTGACAATCGATTTAACACATCATTCATGTTTATAAATCTCATTTGGATTTTTTAGAATAGGCTGGTCTGTCACCCATTGGTTGTTTTCTAATTTCTGAAAAAAACAATTGTGCCGTCCGGTGTGGCAGGCAATGCCGCCTACTTGTTCAACTTTAATCAGCACAACATCCTCATCACAATCCAGCCGTATTTCATGAATTTTCTGAATATGGCCAGATTCCTCGCCTTTATGCCATAAGCGGTTGCGCGAACGAGACCAATAGACCGCTTGCCGTGTTTCATTGGTCAGTTGCAATGCTTCACGATTCATCCAGGCAAACATGAGTACACGGCCCGTGTCATACGCTTGTGCGATAACCGGCACTAATCCATTGGCATCCCAATGCACTGCATCTAACCAAGCTTCAGAGTTGCCTGTCATAACCGCATCTCAATCCCGTTTTTTTGCATGAATTCCTTGGCTTCTTGTATTGTGTATTCACCGTAATGAAAAATACTGGCGGCCAGCACCGCATCCGCACCGCCTAATTTAATGCCATCGACCAAATGCTGCAGACTGCCTGCCCCGCCTGAGGCGATAATTGGCACATCAACCGCGTTCGAAATCGCTCGGTTGAGTGGGTTATTAAAGCCAATTTTAGTTCCATCACGATCCATACTGGTAATCAACAATTCACCAGCGCCAAGGCTCACCATATGCTCGGCCCATTTCACGGCATCCAATCCTGTTGCTTTGCGCCCGCCATGTGTAAACACTTCCCATTCAAAGGGTTGGTTCTCCACTTTTTTGGCATCGATAGCCACAACGATGCATTGAGAACCAAACCGAGCCGCTGCATCTTGTACCATTTTTGGATTCAGAACCGCTGTGGTATTGATACTTACTTTATCAGCGCCAGCATTGAGCAAACGACGCACATCTTCTACTTCACGTACACCGCCGCCGACAGTGAGCGGAATAAACACCTGCGCCGCCACTTCTTCAATAATATGCAGCAGTAAGCCTCGGTTGTCTGAACTTGCCGTGATATCTAAAAACGTTAGCTCATCAGCACCTTGTTCATCATAGCGCTTGGCAATTTCAACCGGGTCGCCAGCGTCTCTAAGCTCAAGAAAGTTAATCCCCTTTACCACGCGACCTGCAGTCACGTCTAAACAAGGAATGATACGTTTAGCGAGCACTTAATTCATCCGCTAGTTTTTGCGCAGCTGTAAAATCTAACGTACCTTCATAAATGGCACGACCGGTAATGGTGCCAATAATGCCTTCATCAGCCACCGCGCAAAGTTTGCGCACATCGTCTAAGTTGGTGACGCCGCCCGAGGCAATCACCGGTATCGTTAAGGCTTGCGCCAATGCCACAGTCGCCTCAATGTTTACACCCGTCAGCATGCCATCACGGCCAATATCGGTATAGACAATCGAACTCACGCCATAATCTTCAAACTTTTTGGCCAAATCAATTACATCATGTCCCGTGAGTTTTGACCATCCATCTATAGCCACTTTACCGTCTTTTGCATCTAAGCCAACCATCACCTGCCCAGGAAAAGCATCGCAAGCCTCGTGTAAAAAACCAGGCACTTTGACAGCAGCAGTTCCAATGATGACATAATCAATACCGTTATCCAAAAAACGCTCTATCGTTTCTAAATCACGAATACCACCGCCCAATTGAATCGGAATTTCACCTTTTACAGCCGCAACGATGGATTTAATTGCTGCTTCATTCACAGGCTTGCCTGCAAAAGCTCCATTCAAATCAACCAAATGAAGGCGCTTACCGCCAGCATCCACCCAATGCTTTGCCATCGCACCCGGATCTTCTGAAAAGACCGTCGACTCTTCCATCAAACCTTGTTTCAACCTGACACAATGGCCATCTTTAAGATCAATTGCTGGGATAATTAACATAGTAAATTAAATAAAAATGAAGAATATAAAACAGTAAAAAATAAGAAATAAATGGATGAAAATCAGGTTAAGGTTGCCAGTTAACGAAGTTGTGTAGCAACTGTAAGCCGGCGGTTGCGCTTTTTTCTGGGTGGAATTGTACTGCAAATAAATTATTCTGTGCAATTGCGCTGGTAAATTGGTTTGGGTAACAGCTATACCCTGTTACCACGGCCTCGTCTGCGGGAGCGACGTAATAACTGTGCACATAATAAAAACGCGTACCGCTTTCAATCCCTTGCCATAATGCGTGCGTTGCATTTTTGCTATCATTAACTTGGTAAACCTGGTTCCAGCCCATGTGCGGCACTTTTAGTTTTTCACCATGTTCATCGTGCATGTCTGCAGCGGCAAACCGCTTTACTTGCCCCTCAAAAAGTCCCAAGCCTGCTGCGTCGCCTTCTTCAGAATGTTCGAATAGCATTTGTAGACCAATACATATTCCCATAAAAGGCTTATTATGCGCTGCGAATAAGACTGACTCACGCAGACCACGGGCGTCGAGTTCACGAATGCAGTCAGGCATTGCACCTTGCCCAGGAAAGACAACACGCTCAGCATTAGCGATTTCATCCGGGCAATTAGTCACCAAAACAGATTTTGCAGGCGCCACATGTTCAAGCGCCTTAGACACTGAGCGCAAGTTGCCCATGCCATAATCTACAACCGCAATATCAATTTTACGCATGCTAAATTAAGCGATATTCTGAACTTAGAGACTGCCTTTTGTGGACGGCATAATACCTGCCATGCGTGCATCAGGCTCAACAGCTACGCGTAGCGCACGACCAAAGGCTTTAAAAATTGTTTCAGCCTGATGATGGGCATTGTGGCCTTTTAGGTTGTCAATATGTAGCGTGATATTGGCATGATTGACAAATCCCTGAAAGAATTCATGAATCAAGTCAACATCAAACTCACCTATCGTTGCGCGTGTAAATGTGCAAGCAAATTCCAGGCCTGGTCGACCAGAAATGTCTAATGCCACGCGCGATAGCGCTTCATCCAACGGCACATAAGCATGCCCATAGCGGCGGATGCCTTTTTTATCGCCGATCGCTTTTGCAAAAGCTTGGCCAAAAGTAATACCGATATCTTCCACGGTATGGTGTGCATCAATATGCAGATCACCTTTTGCAATCACACTAATATCCATCATGCCATGACGGGCAATTTGATCAAGCATGTGATCTAGAAAACCCAAACCGGTATTGAAATGAGAAACGCCCGTCCCGTCCAAATTAACAGTGACTGTTATTTGCGTTTCTAAGGTATTGCGAATAATTTCTGCATTGCGCATGTGGCATTAACTTATATTGAAAATGTATGGGTATTTTAACCTAATCTTGAAGATATGCGTAAGGTTACACTTGATTTGTTACCTAACCAAAACAAAAAAGCCGACTCGCTAGAGTCGGCTTTGAATTAGACAAAATCTAAATTAAAATTATTTAGCTTCGCCTGCAGCTTCTTTAGCAGCACCAACCAAACCTTCAGTTTTAGCTTCAACAGCTGCGCCAGCAGCTTCTACTGTAGCTGCTGCTTCAGTAGCCGCGCCTGCAGTAGCCTCAGCCGCTGCACCTGCTGCTTCTGTAGTTGCCTCAACTGCAGCACCAGCTGCTTCAGTTGTGGCTTCTGCCGCAGCACCAGCAGCTTCTGTGGTTGCATCAACAGCACCTTCAAC
>JAKPIR010000167.1 GCA_029549705.1 Pseudomonadota bacterium
ACGGCAGTTACGGCGGTAATGCCCGCAACAAGTTCAGGTAGTGAGGTGGCCGTTGCGAGTAGAATCAGCCCGACCCATGATGCCGACATGCCAGTTTTTTCGGCGATGATGTCACCATAACGTGAAAGATAATAGCCCGCATAACCAATGCTCACTAGACAGGTGAAAAGTTTTAGCCAGAGTATCAAATGAAGTGCCTTACAAAAAACAGTTTAAGAAATAGATGTGATACGCTTGTATTTAAGTGTATCTGGCGATTGCCACTTTAATGCTTTTTGCAAGCGCGGGTTATGCGGGTGAACACGTATTTACTGATGGAGAATGCAAGATTTAACTTGTCAAACCACCTTCATGCACAATGCGCGCAAGGTCTAGCAAATTGGTTGCGCCCGTTTTATGCATAATTTTAGATTTGTGAATCTCTACCGTACGATGGCTAATGCCTAATTCACGGGCAATATGCTTATTGGTGTGACCTTGCACGGCGAGTAGCATCACATCACGCTCTCTGTCGGTAAGTTCGGCCAGTCGCGACAAAGCTTCTAAATGATGTGAGTTTTCTGACAAGACCAGCTCAGACTTTTGTATTGCCGCCTTTACTGAAGATAAAAGCTTTTCGCGCGTAACAGGTTTGGTTAGAAAGTCTACTGCGCCTGCTTTCATGACCTGCACGCTCATCGGTATATCACCATGGCCGGTGAGAAAAATGACGGGTAATAAAATATGGCGTGCCAACATTGCTTTGTGCAAATCCAGGCCACTCATGCCTGGCATGCGAATATCAATAATGGCGCAGCCGCGGCATTCTGGCTGATACTGGCTTAAAAATGCTTCAGCGCTATCATAAGTTTGTACAGCAACATTGTCCAAATCAATCATTAGAGACAGCGCGTCCCGAATCGCGGGGTCATCATCCACAATAAAAATCGTCGTGCTGTTGGCGTTCATAGGATTGTATTTTCCGAGTGTTTTAAAAGTTAATGAACCGATATTGTATATTTTATGGTGCAAAAGGTAATGTAAAGTGAAAAACAGCGCCAGATTCCACGTTAGGTTCCAGCCATAGCTGTCCACCGTTCGATTCTACTAAAGCACGGCTAATCGCCAAGCCCATTCCGATTCCTGTAGGTTTGGTTGTAAAAAAAGGCTCGAATATTCGTTTCACTGCCTCAGGTGGAATGCCGGGCCCGCTATCCTGCACTGATACATGCCCCATATTCAGGTTTTGATTCGTACGCACCGTGACAGTAATGGTTGCGTTGTTAGCGCCAATGCTACGCATGGCTTCCACGGCATTGCGAATTAAATTCACCAGTACTTTTTGTATTTGGATGCGATTGGCTAATACCTGAGGCAAGTTTTGCTCTAAATCGAGTGCGGGCTGAAACTCTTTATAACCGTCAGACCTTGCAATATTTAGCGCATCTTTCACAAGCGCATTTAAATCAAAGGGCGCAACCACAATGTTGCCGGCCTGCAAAAAGGCAAGTAATTCATGCAGGCTGGTTCCTGCACGCTGCGCTTGGGCAACACAACCCTCAAGCGCTCGTTTTAGTTTATCCGTGCTGAAGTTAGCATCACTGAGCGCATGTAAGGCAACTTCACTGTAGGCTGAAATGGCAGCCAAGGGTTGATTCAGCTCGTGTGCGATTGCTGAGGCTGTTCTTGCTGCGACTTGTTGTTTAAATATAGATTCGGTTTCTGAGCGCTGCTCTTGCAGTTTAGTTTCAAGCCTTTTACGTTCAGTTATGTCTTGCGCAATGCCAACCAACCTCGAGGCATGATTATCCTCAAAGTGCATGCGTCCCGTAGTGGCAATCCAATGTTCTGTGCCATCTTTTGCGTTAATGATGCGAAATTCTGCGTTGTATTCACCCGTGCCAGTGGGGTCGGTCGCTAAAATTAAAGCGGTTTGTCTGGCTTCACGGTCTTCTGGGTGAATTGCTTCGATAAATTTCTCGTATGAAATAGTAGCGTCTGAATCTCCACCCCACAGTTCGCGCATGCGTTCATCCCAATGCACGATATTCTGCTTGGCATCAAAATCAAAAACACCTAATCCGGCAGAGCGCCTCGCCAACTGTAAGCGCTCCTCGCTGATTCTTAGCGCCTCTTCAGCTTCACGGCGATGACCAGCCACATAAAAAGTGGTGAGTGCATAAATTTGGTCTTTGATATAAACGGGGCTTAAACTAATATCCACGGCAATTTTTTTGCCAGAAGCCGTCAAAGCAAAAAGCGCACTACCCTTGCCCATGGCGCGCTTTTCGGGATTGTTGAAATAAGATTGTCGCTGATGTTGATGATGATTGCGGTAACTGACAGGAATAAGCGCTTCGACCGCAAGGCCGCACATTGCCTCGGCAGAATACTCAAGTAGCGTTAGCGCCGATGGGTTGGCTTGGACGATAACGCCAGCATTATCAACCAATAGCATCGCATCTGCAGCGGCGCTGAAAATCGTTTCAAAACTCAAATGTTTGATTAAACTTTTCAATGTATTGTGGCTTAAATGGTCGGGTTGGCTTGAGCTAGGCAGTCAAAGGCAGTCTAGTAAAAAAGTCTATTGATGTCCATTCATTACAAGTGCATTCTGCAACTTTTCATATAAGGGCTTACCCTTACGTGCTAGCCCGAATTTACGCAGCTAGATTAGTCCAGTACATTGCACATGTCGATGGTGCTTAACCTGCAACGGCTAGTTGCACTAATCCCCCTAGATGAGTGCCATCGACATTTTTTGGTTAAGGCTAAGGAGAAACGTGATGCAACTTTCAAAAGTTACACAGTTTAGCGCAAAGAATCCTATCCCTGTGTATGGAGTTGAAGCCAAAGAAAAAAAACAAACAAAAGCTAAATCTGTAAGTAGAAAAACAGAGAAGACGCTCGATGGTCAAGATGTGAATAATCGTGTGGCGATGTGTGCTTATTTTAAGGCGGAGTCGCGGGGGTTTGAGCCCGGCCATGAATTGGAAGATTGGCTGGCAGCAGAGGCCGAGGTGGGGAGATGAGATCCGCGCAGGTGGCACCGCCTCAAGGCCAACTTAGACATCGTAGTGCTTTTCTGACTGAAAGTACTAAGACAGCATCTCTATGCCCCAGTGAACAGAGAACGGCCGTGCTGACGTTAGATGAAAATGGCACTATTTTTGACTGCAATCAGGCGGCTGCAAAACTGATTGATTGCGTGCCGAGTCGGCTTAAGTGGAAGCATATTTCGAAAGTGATTCCTGAGTTTGCAGAAACGGCCTTGGTGCAAGGCGGAATTGTTAATCCGAATTTACGATTCTTATCGCATATCGGCTATCAATTTGAGTTGGTGGGTTTGAATGGGGTGCATATCGCTTGCGCACTATTTTTTAATGAAGTGGAAGATTTAGGCAGACATTGTTTAAGAATGATTATTCGACCTGTCGCCGAAGATAGCCAATTTGCATAACGTTACATAGAGGAAAAAATGATTCATTTAAATAGAACGCGCTTTATTGTTACGACAGCAGTGTTGTGTAGTTTCGTGTTGCCGCTGTATGCAGGTGCTTCTGCCTTAATGCCAGCGCAAGAGCAGAATGAAAGTGGCGTAGCCTATATTACAGGCGGCATTGCTGAAGAAGCAGAGATGATGCGAGGCATCGCTAAGAACTACACGTTGGAAATGGCGTTTGTACAGAAACTTAAACAACAAGAAGAGTTTATTTCTGAAGTGGCCGTTAAGATAATCAATGCCAAAAAAGACGTTGTGCTAGATGCTGTGACCAAAGGCCCTTATTTATATGCAAATGTGCCGTCAGGGCGTTACACTGTTGTAGCTGAGTTTAATGGCGTAGAAAAACGCCAACACATTGTGGTCAATGCGAAGAAGCATCAAAAAATAGTATTTTGGTGGCCAATTACAGAGCCACCACAGCAGGAAGATAGTGCAGTGCCGATTGAGTGAAAACACTTGAGATATAACTAAACTGAATAAAAGAAAATTAACAAAAGGAGAATAAAAATGGATTTATCTAATAAAAATGCAAGCAAAGACCAATTGGTGAGTGACTTTAAGGTGGTGGTAGCGGACGCAGAGGCTTTATTGAAAGCCACTGCCAGCCAAGGCGGTGAAAAAGTGGCAGAAGTACGTGCGAAAGCAGAAAAGTCACTCCAGGCTGCAAAAGTGGCTTTAGCTGAAGCGCAATCTGTGGTGGTTGAAAAATCAAAAGAAGCAGCGAAAGCCACGGATGTTTATGTGCATGACCATCCATGGAAATCAATTGGGTTTGCAGCCAGTGTTGGCTTGGTGGTGGGTCTACTCATTGGTCGTAAATAGTTAAACTGCTGACGAGGCTGACAATGGCTGAAGACAGCAGGGGTTTGTTTGACTCGCTGACCGCGTTTGCAAGTACTTTAGTCAGTATTGCACACACGCGGTTGGCACTCTTATCGAACGATTTAGAAGAAGATCGCGCCCGATTATTTTCATTGGTGTTGCTCTATGTTGCTGCGATGTTTTTTCTGGTAGTAGGCGTAGTGCTCGCCATTATTTTGGTGGTCTATATCTTGTGGGAAAGCCACAGATTGTTAGCGCTCTCTTCTTTAGCCGGCCTATTTTTGCTGTTAGGTGCGGGCCTTTGCGTCGCTGCAATGCGAAAATCCAAAGCGAAACCAAAATTATTTTCATCGAGTTTATCTGAGTTGATTAAAGATAAAGATAGGCTGGATGCACATGAGTGATAAGCTTAAAAGATTGGCCGACAGGCGCGAGCGCTTACTACGTGACTCTGCTTTGCAGCGTGAACAACTCACCAGCGCTGTCAATGGATTACGTGCGCCGCTGGCTTTGGCAGATCAAGGGTTCGCGTTGATTGGCTTTTTTAAGAAGCATCCGATATTACTTGCAAGTGGTAGCGCACTGATGCTAAAGGTGTTGCGCCCAAGTCGGCTGGGCAAGTGGTTTAGTCGCGGATTATTTGCCTGGCAGATGGTGCGTAAGTTGCATTCTAAGTTTCTGACTTAGGAGAAAAGCAATTGGATATTGCGCCATCTGGTCATCGAACTTGCTTATATCAGACTGAGCAATTAGAGTCTGTGCTCGATCAAATGGCTTGGCAGGCTGCAGGGTTTTTAGCAACAAAAGAGCGTGTCATGATTGTTGGCATTTTACGGCGCGGTGCGCCTTTAGCTGAAATGCTACATGAAAGACTGTTGCGAAAATGTGATTTAGCGCATGCTGAATTGATGCACCTGAAAATTAAGCGCTACGCGGATGATTTGACGTTACTTCATCCAGAAACCCAACTCACTGAAAGCCCGTTGCAGGCAACATTGAATCTCGAACACACTACGGTGCTGGTGGTCGATTATGTCATGTATCACGGGCATTCTATGTTACGTGCAGTGGAATACCTGGCTAGAAAGCAGGCGCTGGAAATTAGAACTGCGGTGCTGGTTGACCGCGGTGCGAATAAGTTGCCAGTGCGGGTGGATATCACGGGCGTGAGACTTGATGTAGCACCGTCAGATATTATTGAGTGTAATGTCCCGCCATATGAGGCAAGTTTTAAAATTGACTTGCTGAAACCCACTGAAAACTAGGTGTGCAGTACATGTTTTACGACCGCGAAGATGCTGCCCGTCAATTAGCAAAAAAAATAGAACATTTGCGTGGCAAAAATCCACTCGTTTTAGCAATTCCCCGAGGCGCTGTCAGCATGGCGAAAATCATCGCCGATAAACTCAGTGGCGACTACGATGTTGTGTTGGTGCGTAAGTTGCGCGCGCCCTACCAGCCAGAATTAGCCATTGGTTCAGTAGATGAAAGTGGTTGGACTTATATAGCTGATTATGCAACATCTATAGGCGCTGATAGTGCGTATATAGAGAGTGAAAAAGCGCTACAACTGCGTACGATTCAACAACGCCGAGCGCTATATACGCCAATACGCGCGCCTCTGGCGGTGGATGGACGTATGGTTGTGGTGGTGGATGATGGTTTAGCCACAGGCGCCAGCATGATTGCCGCGCTGCATAGCCTGAACAACAAAAATCCAGCGCGGCTGATTTGCGCTGTACCTGTGTCGCCGCCGGCTACTTTAGATAAAATCACCCAATTAGCAGATGAAGTCGTGTGTTTGGAGTCACCAGATGATTTTCAGGCGGTGGGCCAGTTTTACCTGAATTTTCCACAAGTAGAAGACGATGAAGTGATTGAGATTTTGAAGGCACCTGCAGAGTAGTTCTGCGAGGTTTCATAGATGAAGTGGTTGAAAAGGTGGAATGATGAAAATTAAGTTATTTACGGCGGCACTGTTATTGTCTGCAATGTTCGGTGGCGCGTTTGCGGCTGATGTGGGGGTTTCAGTCAGTATTGGTCAACCTGGGTTTTACGGGCGAATTGATATTGGCGATTATCCTTACCCACCACCACGAGTAATCTATCGCCAGCCTAGGATTGTCGAACGGGTGTACATAGAACGTGAGCCTATTTATTTACGTGTTCCGCCGGGGCATGCCAGAAATTGGCCCAAGTTTTGTGGCCGATACCATGCATGCGGTGAACCTGTATATTTTGTACAAGATAACTGGTATTACAATGATTATGCCCCGCATTATCGTGAAATTCACCATGATGACAGGCGTGATGCCTATGACGACTCATACCATGGTAAGCAAAAAAATAAACATCAAAACAAAGGTAAAGCAAAAGAGAAAAATCATAAGCATTAGTGCGATGAGATACCTCGTTAGCTGTTATTGCTATGCTTTTGCGTAGAAAATTTAACTAACAGGCGTTCAACAAACCAAACATGAAATTTAAAGATTATTACGAAATTCTTGGAGTATCTCGGACGGCAACAAGTGATGAGATTAAAAAGGCTTATCGAAAACTTGCGCACCAGTATCATCCAGATATCTCAAAAGACCCTGCGGGAGAAGAAAAATTTAAAGAAATCGGTGAAGCGTATGCCACATTGAAAGATAGCGAAAAGCGAGCAGCTTATGACGCGTTAGGCAGTCACCCATCCGGCCAGGAATTCAGGCCGCCGCCAAATTGGTCAGGCAGTCAGGGCGGGCAGAGTTATTCATTTGACGACATCGATTTATCTGATTTATTTGCCAATTTTGCCGGCAGACGGCACGGTGAGCAACACCACGGCGGACATGGGCCAATACCGGGGCAGGATTATGAACTGGCCGTACAGATTTCACTGGAAGACGCCTATCACGGCGCGATGGTTGATTTGAATTTCACCGTACCTGAATATGACAATCAGGGTCAACTCAAGCGCGTTGCGCATACTTTTAAAGCAAGAATTCCTAAGGGCGTGAGTCATGGCCAAAAGTTGCTGCTCAGAGGCAAAGGTGGCAAAGGCGCAAACGGCGGTAAAAATGGTAACCTATATTTAAATATCTCCTTCATTGCGCACTCATTATTTCGTGTAGCCGAGCATGATCTGTTGATTGATTTGCCGGTCACCGTTTGGGAGGCTACTCTAGGCGCAACTGTAAAAGTGCCCACTTTAGATGGGCCAGTTAATCTTAAAATACCGGCTGGCATGAATAGCGGCAAAAAATTGCGGATCAAAGGCCATGGTTTGCCCAAGCAAAATCAAGCACATGGTGATCTTTTTGCTGTGTTGCAAATTGTTGTTACGCCCAACCCGTCTGAACAAGAAGTAGCATTGATGAAACAGTTGGCGGATATTTCAAGTTTTAATCCGCGCACCCACTTTGGATTGGATACTACCAATGAAAAATAATGACGCAGAGTTGTTGTGGCTAGATGAACACCATGAGGTTACTGCAAGTGAGCTCTTAGAACTTTCGGGTTTATCTGCTGAAGAACTTGAATGGCTAGTAGAAACCGGTGCTCTAAACCCTATTCGATGTGTTCCAGCAGCGGTGACGCAGCAAAGCCAAGCGTGGTGCTTTAGTGGCCAATGTCTTGTTGCCATCAGAACGGTTTCAAGACTGAAGCGAGATTTTGATTTGGCACCCGATGCATTGAGTTTAACCTTGGTGCTTCTGGAGCGCATTCGAGTGCTCGAGCAACAATTGCTGCAAAATAATTCGCAGGCATAAAGTACTTGCGCATGCTATTTTTAATCTTTATTTAATAGAAAATGCTTCTTTAAAATCCTTTAACTTAAGCGCAACCTTTTTCTATGCCCTGTAAGCCTTGTAAATAAAGGCTCACAGGGCATTATTTTTTTCTCGGGCGATTTTTGTTTATTTTTTAGTCTTTTTTTGTAGGTAAAAAACAATTTTACAATTAAGGTTATGTTAAGAATCGCGTTCTAAGATGCACTTAACTTTAAATGAAAAGGAGTGCAAAAATGGAAACGATTACGTATCAACGACAAAAAATTTACGATCCCGTATTGCGTTTGATTCACCTTTGGAATGGGCTGGCGATTGTCTTTTTGATGACAACCATTTGGTTGTCAGAGTTATTTGAAAAAGGCGTAGGTGAAGACACTTTATGGCAGATGCATATTTATATCGGCTACGCATTAGTGGTGGGCGTGGTCGCGCGCTTGGTGTGGGGCTTTGTGGGGCCGCACCATGCTCGGTTTTCAGATATGTGGCATCCAGTAGCTTGGTGGGGTGCGGTTCGGCATTTTAACTTTAAAGCCACACCGCGTTTTGGCCATAACACGCTCGCCAGCGGGGCTTATTTGCTCGTGTATGGCTTACTTGTCATGATGGCGGTGACTGGGTTAGGGCTTGCCGCCATTGAGCACAGTGCTGGGCCTTTCAATGCTTGGTTTGGTGACATGGCTTGGTTAGAAGACTTTTTTGAAGAGCCGCACGAAATTATTTACTACTTTTTAATGGGCTTTGTCGTCATCCATATCGCCGCACTTATCTGGCATGAAGTAAAAGATAAGACGCCATTGGCGCAAGCAATGGTGACCGGCTATCAATATGAAATTGAATCCAATTCATCACAAATTGCTGAAACCAGCCAACACATACAAGGAGAGCATCATGCGTAAGACTATCTTACTTATCGGATTATTATTAAGTTTTAATACATTTGCTGCACCACCTCAAGAACTACTTAAACAGTATGAGGTGCAGGCTAAACAAGAGCATTCTGCATTCACAGGATTTTCAGCAGAAAAAGGCGCAACATTTTTTAAAACAGAACGCGTGCATAGCGATGGCAAAAATGTGAGTTGTGCCACTTGCCACACGGCTGACCCGCGTAACCAAGGCAAAACACGCGCGAATAAGGTCATTGAGCCTATGGCGCCAATCGTTAACCCCAAACGTTTTACCGATGCAGCAAAAGTAGAAAAATGGTTTGGCAGAAATTGTAAGGATGTGCTGGAGCGTGCTTGTACTGCGCAAGAAAAAGGCGATTACATCAGTTACATGTTAAGTATTAAATAAAGGAGAATCATCATGAAAAAATGGATGCAACTATTATTACTTTTAACGAGCGTGAGCTCAACAAGTGCCCTGCTTGCCAGTGGCGGAATGGAAGAAGGCGGTAGGTCAATGCCTGTGGAGAGCAATGCAAAATGGGCGGCAGAATGCAGCAGTTGTCATATGTTGTATCACCCAGGCCTATTGCCAGAGCGGTCTTGGCATAAAATGATGTCGGGCCTCGATAAACATTTTGGTGAGAATGCGAGCCTAGATGCCACCACACAAAAAGAGATTACCGCTTTTCTTGCATTGAACAGTGCCGATAAACAAGATAATCGTCGCGCTAAGCGCATAAATCAGTCAATTCCTGCTAATTCAACGCCATTGCGCATTACCGAAACACGCTACTTTACGAGTAAGCACGATGAAGTTTCTGCCAATACATTTAAACGCAAAAGCATTGGCAGTGCATCAAACTGTGTGGCGTGTCATAAAAATGCTGAAAAAGGTGATTTTTCAGAGTCACAGATTAAGATTCCGCGTTAATATAAAGGCATGCGAATTCTGTTAGTAGAAGATGATGCCCTGCTGGGCGATGGCGTGCGAGCCGGCTTAAAGCAGGCCGGCTTTGCGGTGGACTGGTCGCAAGATGGCCAAGCCGCAAAACTTGCCCTACAAACAGAAGATTATGCAGTGGTGGTGCTCGATCTAGGCCTACCAAAATTAAGCGGCACAGACTTACTTAAATGGTTGCGCGCTACGCATTCCAAGGTTCCGGTGTTAGTGCTCACTGCGCGTGATACTGTTGCTGACCGTGTATCTGGCTTAAATGCAGGGGCAGATGATTACTTAATTAAACCGTTTGATTTAGATGAATTAATTGCACGTATCAATGCGCTTTTGCGTCGTAGCGCAGGTCAAGTCACGCAAAGTTTACAGCATGGCAGCATTATTCTTACCCCCGAAACGCATCAAGTAACGCTAGAGGGTAAAAGCGTCGAGCTGTCAGCGCGAGAGTTTACATTATTGCACGAGCTGTTGTTGCACGTTGGCCGCGTACAGTCACGCGAGCAATTAGAGCAGCATTTATACGGCTGGGGTGAAGAAGTCGAGAGTAATTCGATTGAAGTGCATGTTCATCATTTAAGAAAAAAACTGGGCAGTAATTTGATTCGCACCTTACGTGGAGTGGGTTATGTGATTGATCAGGATAAGCCATGAGTATGCGCTCACTCAGGTTGCGTCTGGTGTTATTGTTGTCCGCTGGCCTTGGTCTTGTTTGGTTGGTTACCGCATGGTTTACGCATTTAGAATCGCGTGAAGAAATTGACCGCTTATTTGATGCGCAACTCGCCCAATCTGCTCAAGTGCTATTAGGCACAACGCGGCATGAAATACACGAGCGCATTGAGCATGGCGAAGAAGAAATTGCCATCAAGCACGAGTATGAGCAAAAATTGGCCTTTCAAATTTGGGATGAACATAATCTATTGATGCGCTCAACCTCGGCGCCAACGACGGTGATGGCCAGTAATCGCGAAGGCTTTAGCGAAGCCATCATTGATGACGCTACTTGGCGGGTGCTCACCCGTTGGGATTCGCACCATGAATTTATGATACAAGTGGCTGAGCCTTTATCTGGCCGTGAGGCTTTGGCGCGGCATATTACGCTAAAGATGTTCATGCCTACATTTTTTGCTTTGCCCGTGCTGGCGCTGCTAATTTGGTTTGGTGTTGGCGCAGGCCTAAAGCCCTTAAATACACTTAAGCAGGAAGTGAAACAGAGAACTGCAAATCGCTTAGAGCCTGTGGCGATGACGGACGTGCCCGAAGAAGTGGCGCCTTTAGTGCAATCGCTCAACGATTTATTTGCCAGATTAGCTGAAGCCTTTGAGGGCGAACGCCGCTTTACTGCAGATGCTGCACATGAATTACGCACGCCGCTAGCGGCACTTAAAATTCAAGCGCAAGTTGCCTTACGCGCAAAAGACGGCGCGGAACGCCAAAAGGCGCTAGAAAATGTATTGCACGGCGTGGATCGTGCCACTCGATTGGTTGAGCAATTGTTAACCTTGGCAAGAGTAGACCCGGAAACTGCACTTACGCATTACCATCCGCTTGATTTGCATGCGTTGGCAAGTAGCGTTTTGGCGGATTTGGCGCCACTCGCGCAAGCCAAAAAAATTGAGCTGCAACTGGCTGACGGCACACCTTGTCAGGTGGTAGGCGATGAAATTCAATTGGGCTTGCTGCTACGCAATTTAATGGACAATGCCATTCGCTACACACCAGATGGCGGCCAAGTAAGCGTGAAAGTTTATGAAGGCCGTGTATCTGAAAGCGTTGTGTATGAAAGCCATGCGCCAGATCATTCTGGTACGGTGCTTGAAATTGCAGACACTGGGCCAGGTATTTCGCCATCAGAGCGCGAACAAGTACAAAAGCGTTTTTATCGCATCGCAGGCAGTGGCGAAGAAGGTAGCGGTTTAGGATTGTCGATTGTGCAGCGTATCGCCACGTTACACGGTGCCACACTAGAACTTCAAGATCGGCCACTTGGCAATGGCCTGT
>JAKPIR010000169.1 GCA_029549705.1 Pseudomonadota bacterium
AGTGGCTTTGCAAGGCGCTACCGTAGCGGCCAAATGGAGTGATGCGGATATGAACGAAGCGGTGAAGTGGATGAACGGGCAGTAACAGCGCATCGTTAAAATAACGGCCGGCAAACAACGGCGGCCTGTTCATTGCAAATAATACTGCAAATTGCAGCCCGATAAAACCTCCAGCGTTGACCAAACTCGATTGGTACATATTGCGGCAATACATTTCCACTTTTGTGTTTGCCATTTTGCTCCTCACATTCATCACCGTAGTGATAGATACCAGTGAGCACTCCGACGATTTTGTAAAAAGCGGCCTCAGTACCTGGGAAATTATTAAGCAGTATCATTTCGGTTTTGTGCCACGGATGATTACGTTGCTCTTTCCGTTGTTCATTTTCATTTCGGTCATTTTCTTTACCAGCAAGCTGGCTGGCCGCACAGAAATTGTCGCCATCCTCGCCAGCGGTATTTCTTTCAACCGTTTTTTGCGCCCTTATTGGATTGGCTCTATCCTGTTTGCCGTTTTGTTGTGGCTGTCTTTCCGATACGTAACACCTATTGCCAATGGCATTTTTTCTACGTTTCAAAACAAGTACATCGATAACCCCAACTATAGTGGTGAATACAATGCCAGTACCATTTACTTCCGCAACGATAGTACGCACTATGGTTCTGTAAGCTATTTTGATACGGCTACTAAAAGAGGCAATGCCTTTACGCTGCAGGAAATAAAACACAACGAACTGAAGCAAAACATACGGGCCGAAAGCCTGGTGTGGGACACCGCCAAAAAACGCTGGAAACTGGAAGTGGTAACCATTCGGGATATCAACGGTGATGTAGAAAAAGTGCGCCAGATAAACGACACGGTGATTAACCTCAACTTTAAACCCAGCGAGTTTAAAAAAGGCCAATACACCAAAGACATTTTGAAAACGCCAGAGTTGCAAGAGTTGATTCGGAAAGAAAAACTACGAGGCACAGAAGGCATCAACGATTTGATTGTGGAACGACACCGCCGAGATGCTACTCCTGTAAGCATTGTGTTGCTCACCATGATGGGTGTAGCGGTGAGCAGCCGCAAAGTTCGTGGTGGCAGTGGCTTGCATTTGGCCATGGGTATTATTTTGGCAGCCCTATTTATTCTTACCGACAGGTTTAGTACCATCTTCAGTACCAAGGGCAATTTTCCGCCTGCTCTGGCAGCGTGGACGCCCAACCTGATTTTCTTTTTTGTAACGATTTACCTGTTTAAAAAAGCGCCCAAGTAACCCTTGGACATTGCTGCACTAGAGCGGCACAGTTATTTCCAATTTGCAGCCTTCGCCGGGAGCAGAAATAATACGCATTTCACCGGCATAAAACTGAACCCGGCTTTGCATATTGCGCAGGCCGATACCTTTGGCTTTTTCTTTGGTATCAAATCCCACACCATTGTCTGTGATGGTCATTTGCAATTGTGTGGGGGTAGAAGCCAGCACAATGGTAACAACGGTAGCTTTTGCATGCTTGTTGATATTGCTGATTTGCTCTTGTGCTATGCGATACAGCATCAACTCTTTTTGCTCATCAATGGCTACAGCAGGATCTAAGTGATTGATGAGTGTGATTTCATGGCCATGTGCATTGGCAAACTGGCGAGACAAACTTTGCAGGGCATCAATCAATCCGGTGTCGCCCAGCGTGGGCGTAACCAGCGTGTGAGATAAGGTACGGATTTCATCCACGGCAAGATTGACGCATTCGAAGCCTTGCTGCACTAAATGGTGCGGAATGGCTTCATGTTTTTTGGCACGTGCCAGGTAAATTTTTGCAGTAGCCAAAATCTGATTGATATTGTCGTGTAGTTCTTTGG
>JAKPIR010000171.1 GCA_029549705.1 Pseudomonadota bacterium
GGTTTGTGAAATACGAAATTGGTGTCGCGATTCGAACCGGCATCATTCTGGCGCAGGCGGGTGAGTTTGGCTTTGTGATTTTAGCCTTAGGTGTGGAACAAAAACTGATTGGCGGTAATGCACTGCAAGTAATTTTGGCGGCTTCGTTATTGTCCATGGTCATCGCACCATTTTTAATTCAGTACAATGGCCGCATCGCGCGCAAAATAGCGCGAAGCTACACACGCAATAGTGGTCAAGTGGTGCAAGACATTGATGATGTTGGCAAGCATATGCATAACCACGTGATTATTTGCGGTTATGGACGAAGCGGTCAGTATCTTGCGCGCTTTTTGATAGAAGAGCATATTCCGTATGTGGCGCTGGATATTGACCCAACGCGCGTTTTAGAAGCCGCAGCAGCGGGTGAAAATGTGATGTTTGGTGATGCTGCAAGGCGTGCAGTGTTAGACGCCGCAGGCAGTGCGCGCGCTAAAGCATTGGTCATCAGTTATGCTGACCATCGTGCCGCCATGAAAATTTTGCATATTGTGCAAGAAAATTACCCGCAACTTCCAGTGATTGTGCGTACGGTAGATGACTCGAACATGGAAACCTTGCAAGCCGCGGGGGCGGCAGAAGTGGTGCCGGAAATTTTGGAAGGCAGCTTGATGTTGGCCTCACATGCCTTGATGCTCATGGGTGTGCCTTTAAATAAAGTAGTCAAACGTATCCGCCTGTTTCGTGAAGAGCGCTATAAGCTATTCAAAGGTTATTTTCATGGGGTTTCAGATGTTGAAGAAGAGGCCTTGGAAAAACAGCAGGTTCGCCTGCATTCTGTGATTATTTCACCTGGCAGCTACGCCATTGGCAGGCGGCTTGCTGATATGCAGTTAGATAGTTTTGAAGTTGAGGTGAAGTCAATCCGTCGGCCAAATTCCAATGGCACTGTACCCACGCCAGAAAGCCTGCTTGCAGAAGGTGATGTGATTGTGTTGCTTGGCCAGCCGATTGGTTTAACCAATGCGCAGAACGCTTTATTGATTGGCAAGGTCGCAACAAAATGACGCACGTCATGATTGTGGGTGGTGGCATTGCCGGCTGTATGACGGCCATGGAACTCGTCAGCCGCGGGTATCGGGTGACGGTTGTTGAGCGCAATCAAATTGCAGCGCAGACTTCGGGTGAGTCTTCATGGGCTGGTGCAGGCATTGTTTTTCCACTATTGCCATGGATGTATCGTGATGAGGTCAACCAGCTAGCACTTGCCGGTGCCAATCTTTACCCACAGGTGGCGCAGAAGCTTTTGCGTGAAACGGGTATAGACCCTGAATTCACGAAGTGCGGCATGCGAATTTTGCCGCCGTATGATTTAGCCTTGGCCCAGCAATGGTGTGAAAAAAATCAGATTGCTTGTACAAAAGTTGGTGAAGACTTACTGTTGCCCAATGTCGCACAAGTGCGCAATCCACGTTTGCTGCAAGCGCTAAAACAATGGTTGATTTTGCATGGGGTAACGCTGATTGAACGCACGCAGCTTTTGCCAATTCAAGAAACAGTGGCACTGAATACTTGGAAAACCACGCAAGGCACGCAATTGCAGGCAGATATTTTTGTAGTCACTTCAGGGGCATGGAGCTTTGAACTGCTGAAAGATACTGCGGCCAATATCGACATTAAACCGATGCGCGGACAAATCTTGTTGTATCAAATGCCCGTCAACACTTTGCAGCACATTCTCTACCAAGACGGCTTTTATATGCTGCAACGTCGCGATGGCTTTTTGCTGGCGGGCAGTACGCTAGAAGATGTGGGTTTTGATACCAGTGTGACTGAAACCGCAAAATTTGAAATGCAGGCAAAAGCAGAAGCGATATTGCCTGCGTTAAAAGGCGTGCCGATTCATCAACATTGGAGTGGCCTGCGCCCAGGCGCACCGGAAAACCTGCCGACCATTGCAAGACACCCCACCATTCAAAATCTTTATCTCAATACTGGCCACTTTAGGTACGGCGTCACGATGGCGCCAGCCAGCGCCAAAATACTGGCTGATTTACTCTAAAAATTCAAATTTTCAGGTGATAACATCTACGAGCAAAAAATGTTGCCCTGCGAGCCTTTATTTATAAGGCTCGCAGGGCATCACAAAAGGGATGTACTTAATCAGGCATAGAAAAAAATTATTTTTCGATGGAATTGACGCTGGTGGATGCATTAATTGTCACGCTGTTTTTTCTGATCATCGAGAAATTGTCGGTATTCCTTTGAGTGCATATTCAGCCACAAGATAAAGCCAAAAAAAATCACAAAAAAGATAAGTAGAAAGATGGTGAAAGTGCTGAGAGATGATAAAAAGTTAAATATATCTTTAATCATAATAACGCTATTCTAATAGTGGTTATTGGTTGATTATAACCATTCTCATGATTTTGTCATGTAAATTGAAGTAAAATTTTAGGTGAAAATGCGGTTTTAGATATCTCGCTACAGCGATGATATAGACGCAAATTACGGGTTGGAGATATAGATAACCTTGAGAGCTGCCCTGCGAGCCTTTATTTATAAGGCTTGCAGGGCAGTATTTTTTGCTCGGTACTGTTTTGCCTACTGTTGCGCTTCTTTTGGCGCGTCTAAATTTTCTAGCGCTTTCAAATTCTCCGTCGCCAATGCTTGGGCCTTGTTAATGTCTTGAGTGGCTTTGTCGATAATTTGTTTAGGCGCGGCGCCCACTTCGGCAGAGGCCTTTTTTTGTTGCTCGCACCCTGCAAGGCTTGCAATTGAAAGCGCGCAGATGAATAAAAGCTTAACCATGCTGTTCTCCTGAAATGTAGATTAAAAAATGACGTTAACATGATGGCGCAGTCCAATGGCCCGATTTGCCACCTTGTTTTTCGAGCAGTTTAATCTCGCGTATTACCATGCCACGATCAATTGCTTTGCACATGTCGTAAATGGTGAGTAAGCCCACGCTCACCGCCGTGAGTGCTTCCATTTCTACACCAGTTTGCCCTGTGGTGTCACAAGTGGCGGTGCAGGT
>JAKPIR010000192.1 GCA_029549705.1 Pseudomonadota bacterium
CGGCGGCCACTTCCGCATTGAGGTTAAGGGTATAATTTTCTAGGGCACCAGCAGGCGGCGCTTCGGTTTCAACTTCTTGGTCTGTGCTTTCAGGTTTTTCAGTATCAGGCACTTTTGAGACGCCGTGTGAGATGTAATTCACAATATCCAAGCGCGTAATACCTTGCTGATGTAAGAAGAATACGGCATGGGAATCTTTTTCACCAAAAATCGCCACCAGTACATTGGCACCAGTCACCTCTTTTTTACCAGAAGACTGCACATGCAACATGGCGCGTTGAATGACGCGCTGAAAACCTAACGTTGGCTGTGTATCCACATCTTCTTGGCCACCCACGGTAGGGGTATGCTCTTCAATATACTGGCTGAGTTCTTTCCGCAGCGTTTCAAGGGTTGCGCCACAAGCACGAAGCACCTCAGCTGCGGTTGGGTTGTCAATCATAGCGAGCAGCAAATGTTCAACCGTAATGAGCTCATGGCGCTTTTGTCTTGCTTCCATAAAGGCCATGTGCAGGCTAACTTCTAACTCTTGGGCAATCATTTTATTTCCTAACTTTCAATATGTATTCTATTTTTGCAGTCACCACTAAGTTGGCTCAATGACGCATTGCAAGGGATGCTGGTGCTCTTTTGCTAGTGTGAGCACCTGATTCATCTTCGTTTCTGCAATATCTTGCGGGTAAACACCGCATACACCTATGCCCTCAGTATGTACTTTGAGCATGATTTGCGTTGCTTGTTCACGGTTTTTATTAAAAAAACGTTCCAAGCACTCAACCACGAATTCCATTGGTGTGTAATCGTCATTCAGTAACAGTACTTTAAACATGGGGGGCAATTTTGGTTTTGCAACCTCAGGCTTCAGTACGGTATTTGTTTCATGTGGTGCATTTGCCATAATCAGAATCTATTTTGGGCTAAACTGGAAAAAATTCAAGTTTAATTTCACCGATTTATTGAGGATGATACTACGCGTTTGTGAGATTCAATTACAGAGACTAAGGGAATATCTTCACGCTTTTCACAATACGATCTTGGGTTTGAATGATTTCCAGTACATGGGTGCCAATTTTAAAGCTGGTGTTTGATTCCGGAATATCCTCAAAATGCTCTAAAATCAGACCGTTTAACGTGCGCGGGCCATCCAGCGGCAGTTGCAAATCCAGTTTCTTGTTTAAGTCGCGCAACATGCTACTGCCGTCCACCAGCCAGCCACCATCTTCATCTTGGCGGTAGCTGCCCGTGCGGCTGGGCGATTGGGTAGTAAAGTCACCAATCATTTCTTCTAAAATATCTTCAAGCGTAACTAAGCCTTTAAATTCACCGTATTCATCCACCACTAGGGCAACGCGCTGCTGATGTTCTTGAAACTGTTGAATTTGCGTGTAAAGCGGTGTGCCTGACGGAATAAAATAGGGCTCAGTGATTATTTCACGCAAGGATTCTTTGCTTAAGTCATTGTTTTCATGATGCGTGCGCAGTTGCGCCATGACTTTGCGTAAGTGCAAAATGCCGATGATTTCTTCATGTTCGCCTTCTTGCACGGGCAGGCGCGTATGTTGGCTGTTGGCGATTTTTTGTAATATCTCTTCAAGTGGCGCATCAAAGTTAATGGTTTCAACCAAGGTGTGTGCTGTCATCACATCATCTACGCTGATTTTTTCAAGATCGAACAAATTTAATAAAATAGTACGGTGTTTTTTGGGTAAAAAGTTGCCTGCATCGGTAACGATACTGCGCAGCTCATCCATGCTAAGCGACTGAATATTTTCAGAAAAATTAACTTTTACGCGTAAAAGCTTAAGCCAGCCAGACACAAAAAGATTGACAAACCACACTACGGGATAGAGCAGTTTTAATAGCGGATAAAGCAGATAACTACAAAATATGCCGATTTTTTCTGCATGCGCTGCGGCGATAATCTTGGGTGATATTTCACTAAAAATCAGAATGGCAAACGTGATGCAAGTCGTGCTAATCATCAGTGCCCATTCGCCTTCTCCTAGTAACTGGACGACGATGACTGTGGATAATGTTGCCAGGGCAGCATTCACAAAGTTATTGCATAGCAATATGACCCCTAAAAGTTTGTCCGTTTTAGCAAGCAAGGCGCTAGCGAGTTTTGCGCCTCGATGGCCTTCTTTGACCAAATGTCTTAACCGGTAGCGGTTTAGGGACATTAAGCTTGTTTCAGACATAGAAAAAAATGCAGACAGCAACAGTAAAACGCCAAGTGCGCCAAATTGCCAAGAAATAGGGATGTTATCCAAAGTTTATTTATTGCAGAGAAAAAGTGAATTGTAGTTTACAGTGAAGCGTACACCTAAACAAGAGCGCTATTTTTGACGAAATGGCATCAATAACAGAATGATTTGCGCTACATACTCGCAAGAAATATAGGTTGCAAATCGCTGCAATTTGTTTAAAAAAACGCCGAGAAAATTTTAATGCCCTGCAAGCCTTTATTTATAAGGCTTGCAGGGCATGTCAAAAGGTTTGTACTTAGAAGTTGCGCTTTTAATGGATTTTGACGCGCGTTTAAGGTGTTGCTTCAGCGGCTTCAGGTTTTTTCTCAGTATCACCCATCAAGTTGGCGCGGTTTACGCCAAGATACATGGCGATTGGGCTTGCGACCAATACCGATGAATAAATACCGAACAAAATACCAATGGTAAGTGCAAGCGCAAAATTGTGCAGTGCCTCACCGCCGAACAAGAGCATGGATAGCACCATGAGTTGCGTAGAAAAGTGCGTGATGATGGTGCGTGACATGGTGCGGGTAATGGCGTTGTCAATCACTTGCACAACGGTTGCCTTACGCATTTTTCTAAAGTTTTCACGTACACGGTCAAACACCACCACAGATTCATTGACTGAATAGCCCAGTACCGCGAGTACCGCAGCGAGTACAGTGAGGTTGAAATCCCACTGGAAAAACGCGAAAAAGCCTAAAATAATCACCACGTCGTGCATGTTGGCGATGATGGCGGCTACAGCAAAGCGCCATTCAAATCGCAGCCACAGGTAGAGCATAATGCCGACAATCACAAAAAACAGCGCGAGTGCGCCATTTTCATAGAGTTCAGCGCCTACTTGCGCGCCAACCGCTTCCACGCGGCGCACTTCAGCCGCCGGGTCGGCAGCTACTAAAGCCTCTTTAACGTGTTCAGACAAATTGGCGACTGAAATATCCGTTTTTGCTGGCAGTCGAATCAACACATCGCGACTTGAGCCAAAGTTCTGCACAGTCGCTTCTTTCAGGCCAATGTTATCCACGGCTTTACGAATGTTGTCTAAATTGGCCGCTTGCGGATAGCTTACCTCCATAATGGTGCCGCCGGTAAAGTCCACGCCAAAATTGAGGCCACGCGTAACTAAAAAGAAGACCGCCAGTATAAAAGTCACTAATGAGATGGTCGTTGTGAGGCGACCATAACTCATAAAGGGAATGTCATTTTTAATTCTAAATAATTCCATAATGTTTACTCTAAGTAATTGACGCTTAAGCTTTAAAAATTTGGCCGATGGAGATTTTGTTTACCTTGCGGCGGTAGCCGTAGATAAAGTTCACCAAAGCGCGTGACACCAGCACAGCGCTGAACATCGAAGTGATAATGCCCAGCACATGCACTACCGCAAAACCTTTTACGGGGCCAGTGCCGAACATAAACAAAGCCAAACCGGCAATCATGGTGGTGACGTTCGAGTCCAGAATGGTGTCCCAAGCGCGCTCGTACCCTGCATGAATAGCAGCCTGCGGTGTGTTGCCATTGCGTAATTCTTCTCTGATGCGCTCGTTAATCAGTACGTTGGCATCAATCGCCATACCTAAGGTGAGGGCTACCGCGGCCAGGCCTGGTAATGTAAGCGTGGCCTGTAACATCGATAACAACGCTACCAGCAATAGCAAGTTGATGCTTAACGCAAACACGGAAACACCACCAAACAAGTGATAGTAAATCACCATGAATAGGGCGATTGCCGCAAAGCCCCAAAGCGTTGAGTGGATGCCGCGGCTGATATTTTCTTCGCCCATGCTGGGGCCTACGGTACGCTCTTCAATAATATCCATTGGCGCGGCTAATGCGCCAGCGCGCATGAGTAAGGCTAAATCCTGTGCTTCTTGCAGATTGGCCATCCCCGTGATTTGAAAGCTGGAAGAAAGCTCGGTTTGAATTTCTGGCGCTGTTAACACTTCCTGCTCGTTTTTTTCAATCAGCACCACGGCCATGCGGCGTTTCACACCTTCACGTGAGGCGCTTTTCATGGCGGCTGCACCTTTTGCATCTAAGCGAATGCTAATAATAGCGCCACCTTGCTGTGAATCAGTATTTGGGTTGGCAGATGTGAGGTTGTCACCAGAAAACACTACTTCTTTATCTACTAACAATGGTTCTTCTTGACCTGTTCTGTCACCACGAACTTTGAGTAATTCAGTTCCGGCAGGAACCGTGCCGTTAATTGCCGCTTCTACTTTTTGCGGGTTGTAGTCACGTGAACCATTATTGAGGCCATGCGCAGCCACCATGCGCACTTGCAACGTTGCAGTACGGCCAATAATATCTTTTGCCTTGGCCGTATCTTGCACGCCGGGCAGTTGTACCACAATACGGTCTGCACCTTGCTGTTGAATCACCGGTTCTGCCACACCAAGTTCATTCACGCGGTTATGCAAGGTTTGAATATTTTGCTTGATGGCAGCATCTTGCAACGCCTTTTGCTCAACCAAGCTTAAGGTGATTTTTAAAATTTTATCTTCACCAATTGCAGTGTCGGTCAGCGTTAAATCAGCGTAGTTTTTGCTGATGAGTTTTTTGGCTTTGGCGAGTTCATTCGCGTCATTAAAGCGAATTTGGATTTCTTGTCCTTCGTTAGAAACGCTGGTATAGGCAATGCGCTCTTTACGAAGCGATGCTTTAAAGTCGCCCACATAACCTTCCACCGCCTTTTTGAGCACGGCTTTCATATCAACTTGCATTAAAAAGTGCACGCCACCACGTAAATCAAGGCCCAAATACATGGGTTTGGCGTTAAAGAAACCGCGTAACCAGTTAGGAGAACGTGAAAGTAAATTCAGTGCTACGGTGTAATCTTTACCCAAATGCGCTTCTAACACATCTTTGGCGCGAATTTGCGTATCGGTATTGGCAAACCGTGCCTTAACGCCACGCTCGTCTAAATACACGCCATCGTAGGCAACATTCTGTTTTTTAAATATTTCTTCCACTTGTCCCAACAGCGCGGTATCGAGCTTGGTGGTGCTTTTGGCAGGCGTAATTTGTACCGCAGGCGATTCACCAAAAAAATTGGGTATGGTATAAATGAGCCCAATCAAAATGATGACTGCAATTAGTATGTTTTTCCACATTGGATAGCGGTTCATAGTCTGACTCTACTTTGTAACAGATTGATGTTGAACAAAAACACTAGGATAACGGGTTTTATTACGCGTGTATCTTGATTAAAACGCGCGTTAATTAAAGACTTTTAATCGTGCCTTTTGGCAAAGCAGTTTGAATCGCCTGTTTTTGCACGGTGATTTCAGTATTCGCAGCAATTTCAATCGTCACAAAAGCCTCGGCCACTTTGCTGACTTTCCCGACAATGCCGCCGCTGGTGACAACTTCATCGCCTTTTTGCAAAGCTGCTATCATCGCGCGCTGTTCTTTTGCAGCCTTCATTTGCGGACGAATAATCATGAAGTAAAACAAAACAAAAATCACAATTAGCGGTAAAAAACTCATTAAGTCGTTACCAGTTGTAGCGCTTGCGGCGTAAGCGTTAGAAATAAACATATTAAAACCTTCAAAAAATGTACACAAAAATTAACGCAAGATTCTAACACATACTTGTGTTTTGTTAGTACGATGTGCTTGAGTCAAAATTTTAGCGAAAGTGATTTTGTGGCAATTGGTAAAATGCAGAAACACAAGTATGTCGCGCGTGGCAAGTTTAAGTTTTTCAAGAAGGTTTGTTTCGCAGATACGTGTTTATGTTGCAGTGAATGTAGCCTAAATGGGTAATTGTATTTTCAGTATTTATTTGATATTTTTGACTAAAATTTTTTCTTATCGAAAGGTGTTTTCAATGAAAAAGTCAATAGTTGCCATCGTATTTGCATCACTTTCTCTATTCACTACCTTAGTCTCCGCGGAAACTGTCACCATTGATTTTGAGTCCCTGACTAGTCCTGATCTCGTCTATAAATCTACTTATACTGAAGATGGCTATAGATTTATCTCTTCAAAATCGGATCCTGAGGCCTTTTTGTCTTGGCAAACTGGCAGTCCTTATTATTCAGGTACAGCATTTGCGAATAATTTTATGGGTGAAACGACGACACTATCGAAGTTAGATGGTGAGTTGTTTAACTTTAATTCGATTGATTTAGCAGGAGTGTATTTAAATGATTTTTTTATACCTGGCTCTATTTTAAAGTTTAACGGCCTGCAGGTTGGTGGCAGCACTGTGAGTCAAGACGTTAAAATTAACAATCCTGGTGTTTTTACTACATTTAAGCTAGAAGGTTTTAGCAATCTTGTTAGCGTTTCTTGGACACAAGGCTCTACAGCAATGCAAAACGCACATCAATTTGACAATTTAGTCCTTAGTGCTGCACCCGTACCAGAGCCAAGCACATGGGTATTGATGGCAGTTGGGTTGATGGGCATGATTAGTCTACGTCGCAGAAAAATTATTTAAAAGTAAAAAACATCAAAAAAGCGAAGGTTGGCGCGGTTTTTTCAGGAATGCTCTATTCCGCGGATGAATAATAGGGGACGGACCACAATTAATTACGGCGGATTACGCTGCGCTATTTACACCTTACTTCATACTTTTGCGTTTTGCGGCAAACTCAGTTTTAAAAGCCTCAAACGTGCCGTTTTCAATCGCTTGGCGCATGCCTTGCATCAACACTTGGTAGTAATGCAAATTGTGGATGGTGTTTAAGCGTGCGCCTAAGATTTCGCCCACTTTATGCAAATGGTGCAAATAAGCGCGGGTGAAATTTTGGCAGGTGTAGCAGCTGCAATCAGAATCCAGTGGTTGGGTATCGAGCTTGTAGCTGGCGTTTTTAATTTTTACGTCGCCATATTGCGTGAATAGCCAGCCATTGCGCGCGTTGCGGGTGGG
>JAKPIR010000426.1 GCA_029549705.1 Pseudomonadota bacterium
CGGCGCCAAGGTCGAGGATATCCACTTTCAGCCTACTTAACATGCCAAATAACGTATAGCGATTGCTGTCGTAAATTTGACCTTCTGCCAACGGCTTCCCTATACCTATCAACTCGTCCCCTGTGCTAAAAAAAGCCACTTTTACTTTTTTGTAAGCACTTACTTCGCCTATACCTAACGAGGCTACAAGACCTAAGTCTGCAGGACGCATTAAATGACCGCGCGCTAGCACTACCTGCCCAAGGCTTAAGTCCTCCCCCGCCATGCGCACATTTGCACCTGGCTTGATATCGCGTAATAAGGTGATACTTTCGCCTTTAATAACAACATGCTCTTGCATTACCACGGAATCTGCGCCAGCAGGTAATATCGCACCCGTCATGATTTTGACGCATTCTCCCGCTTTAATCTCACCATTAAAAGGCTTACCAGCAAAAGCGGTGCCGATGATTTTGATGATTTTTACACCTTCAGAATATTTAAAAGCAAAGCCATCCATTGCGCTATTGTTGTAGTTAGGTACATTGTTTGGCGAGATGATATCGGCAGACAGCACTCGTCCTAAACTCTCGCGGATGGGCAAAATTTCAGTGGCAGAAACGGGGCTTAAAAACTGCTGAATAAATTGCCGCGCCTGATTCACTGACATGGCGTTGGGGTCATAATCATCCATGCAGCTAGGGTTGGTTGCAAGTTCAGTGAGTGAGGTTTTCATGGTTTGATTTTAATGCATTCTTGGTGGTTGTGATACATATTCCCTCACCCCAACCCCTCTCCCGCTTGCGGGCGATGGTGTGCGACAGCGTGGGTAAGGGCGATTTATGAAACTAATTTAGCTTCTAACGCAGTTAAATCTTCCAGCGTATTTAAATTAACAAAAGCCTCGCTACAATCACTAAAATCCACCTCAATATAACACTGGCTTTTTTGCCAAGCACTTACGCGGCGTTCACCTTGTACGATGTAATCAGTGAGTGAAGCCAACACACTTTTTTTGCACAAACAAAATACCGGGTGTGTGTTGCCATCACTGCTAGCTACGGCAATCTCTGCATTGTGCTCTAATAGACTGGTCATTAAGCGTTGCGCTAAATCGCGCGGTAACAAAGGCGAATCACAAGGCACAGTCAGCAAATAATCGTGCTTGCAATATTTTAAACCCAAACTAAAACCTGCCAATGGGCCTATAAAATCTGCTTGCTCATCTTGCAACACAGGCAAACAAAACGTTTTGTATTGTGCAATTTCACGGTTGGCATTGATGAGTATTTCACTCACCTGTGGCGTTAAACGCGCAATCACATGCGCAATGAGCGGCTTTTGCCGTAGTAGCACTAAACCTTTATCCACGCCATTCATACGAGTGGCGCGGCCGCCAGAAAGGATAATGGCCGAGATTAGCAATTATCCACCCGTATGCGACATAAATCTTACCACTGCTGGCTCAGCCCGTCTTAAATCAAAATCATGCCCTTTAGGTTTAATTGCCATGCTGCCCAAAATGGCGGCAATCAAAGGTGCGTCATCATTTGGATATTCACGCATGAGTGGCATCAACTCGATTTTATCTTCTTGCCCTAAGCATAAATATAGTTCGCCTTTGCAGGTGATACGCACGCGGTTGCAGCTTTCGCAAAAATTGTGGCTGTGAGGTGAAATAAAACCGATTTTTGTGGAAGTATCAGCAACGCGCCAGTAGCGTGCTGGGCCGCCTGTAGTCTCGGTGCTGTTGAGTAGCGAATACTTACTTTGCAGTAGTTTTAACGTATCTGCATTGCTCACAAAGGTGCTTTCACGCGCATGTGCTACCAGTCCAAGTGGCATTTCTTCAATAAAGCTGATGTCAATTTTTTTGTCGATAGCAAACTGCACTAAATCGGCGGTTTCATCATCGTTTACACCGCGTATGAGCACCGTATTTATTTTGATGCCGCTGAAACCCGCATGGATGCTGGCTTGCAGACCAGCTAACACTTGCTCGAGGTTGCCTGTGCGGGTAATTTGCTTAAATTTATCGGCGTTTAAGCTATCAATAGAAATGTTAATGCGCTTTACGCCCGCTTGTTTAAGCGCAATGGCTTGTTTTTCTAATTGGCTACCGTTAGTGGTGACTACTAACTCATTCAAACCTTTTAGCTTGCCAATTTCTTCAAACAACCAAAGTGCATTTTTGCGCACCAGTGGCTCGCCACCTGTAATGCGCACTTTGCCCACACCTAGGCTGACAAACACTTTCACCAACCGTGCGCACTCCTCAAGGCTTAAT
>JAKPIR010000230.1 GCA_029549705.1 Pseudomonadota bacterium
AAAAAGGGGCTAATGCCTCTTTTTTGATAACGCATTTGCGTGTTGGCTAAATTAACCGTTTTTGCGCACGCGCACTGCAAAACCTACTAACCCCAATCCCATGAGCATCATGCCGTAGGTTTCAGGTTCCGGTACAGCTGCAACCCAGTTGGATGAGTCGCCACTAAAGCCACCTAAAGAAATCACGCTATATATTGGGCTAGGTTTTGGGCCGCTCGTGGCAAACGTTGTGGTGAAATTTGTTAAAGAAACATTTTTGATAGTCCAAGTACTCGTTTCAGTAAAATCAAAGCGGGCGCTCCCGTCATTATTTTTTGAGAAAAAATCCACTTGTACGTGCTGGTCTTGTGTCGTATAGCCGGCATCCAAGGTGTTCTGATTTGTCACGTAACTAAACTGCTCAATCAACGCCCCTGCGTTGTGGGCAAAACTTGCTGCTGTTAATACTGCACCAGTGTAAACAAAATCGATAGAGTGAACAAAGGTGTTTGTGGCTGGGCTCGCTCCAGCATTTAATTCATTCGGATCAAGCAAAAACTGCACGTCAGCCCCCACTTGCGTTAATGACAGCGTTGCGACCGGCGTATAGGGTGGGGTTTGCGATGCGACTGCCGTTGAGGGTAAATTAAACGTCCACACCACAGGCGCTGCCATCGCGGTAGTGTTCAACCCAAAGAATAAGCCGGAGGCTACAAATAACATCGATGCGAAAGGGCTAATTTTGTTCATGATTGCTAACCTGACTTTCATTTTTTATGCACTAGGAATTGTTAATTATTGTAAAATTAAGTCTACGCTTGTGCATGGTTGTAGCAATCACCCGTTTGGGTCTGCTGCTGCGTTTCTGTGAACGTTCAGCGCCGGCATGAAATGATAAATAACGATGCCGAAATTACCCGAGGATTTTTTAAGCCTCTGCAAGCCTTTATTTATAAGGCTTCAAGAGCATCAAAAAAGGTTGTGCTTAAAAATACAGATAAATTCGGGTTAATTTTTAGCAGATTTAAGCTGGTTTTCAGTGCGTGTATGAATCTGGCAGCTTTGCAAAAATAACCACAATTATTTATACAAAATACTTGCTAGGCGCGTTGCCTAAGGCGTAGTATGTGTTCGAAGTGGTGGATTATTTCAAACATACAAATTCAGAAACTTGAAATTATAGAAACAATTTACGGTGCTGCTGTGGCTTTTTTATAACAGTAACGGTGAATGCGTTTTACTATGAAAAACAAGCAAAAAAAACCAGTAGTGCTGTTGCCGGCTGATGTTAAGCAGCTAGGCGGCCATCTTTTTCATGCGGTGGGGCAGAAGTATATTTTAGCCGTGGCAGATGCGGCAGAAGCCACCCCTTTACTGATTCCAGCTGTGGCCGATGCACTAGATTTGAACACGCTGCTGGATATGGCTGATGGCATTTTGCTCACCGGCTCCGTTTCAAACGTGCATCCGTCGCATTTTAATCAAGACGTACTTGACCCCTCCCTGCCACTCGACCCAGCAAGAGACGCGCTGACATTGAATTTGATTCGTACCGCCATACAAAAAGCGGTACCGATACTTGCGATTTGCCGTGGCTTTCAAGAATTAAACGTAGCTTTTGGCGGTAGCCTGCATCAGGCTGTGCATGCTGTTGCAGGTTTGCATGACCACAGAGAAGCTAAAGTTGACGACATTGCCGTGCAATATGCGTCAGTCCACAAGGTGCATTTAACCGATGGCGGTAAACTCGCGAATATCACGCAGTCGGACGAAATATTTGTGAACTCGCTGCATGGGCAAGGCATCCACCGTTTAGGTACAGGGTTGACCATTGAAGCAACCGCGCCAGACGGCTTGGTAGAAGCAATTTCTGTTGATACTGCACAAACCTTTGCGTTGGGCGTACAGTGGCATCCTGAATGGCAGGTCATGCAAAACCCTCAATATTTAGCCATTTTTAGCGCTTTTGGCGCTGCCTGCAGGCTAAGAATGCGCCGTCACGAGCCACCTGATTAACCCTGATTATTTAATTTAATCAATCAGCAAGAATAACTAAAATCAGGAGTAGAACATGACAGAAGCAATTGCAAAAAATCATATTGATATGGATAAGTGGCTGACGGATAACAACATTACCGAAGTGGAGTGTTTAGTGCCTGATCTCACGGGGGTCGCGCGCGGGAAAATTCTGCCGCGCGAAAAGTTTTCAACTGATCGTGCCATGCGTCTGCCTGAGGCCGTATTTGGCATGACCGTGACCGGCGAATCGCCTGAAGATCACGAAGGTTATGACCGCGTTTTTGGGTTTACTGATAAAGACATGGTGTTAATTCCAGACCCCAGCACCCTGCGTGTCGTGCCATGGGCGCAAGATCCGACCGCGCAAGTCATCATGGATTGCTTTGACCACCAAGGCAAACCCATTAATTTTTCACCCCGAAACGTGTTGCGCCGCGTAGCTAATTTGTACAAGGAGCTTGGTTTTACGCCGATTGTTGCCCCCGAGCTGGAGTTTTATTTGCTGGAACGTAATACCGATCCAGATGTTGCATTAAGCCCGCCTGTTGGCCGAAGCGGGCGCAAAGAAACGAGCCGCCAGCTCTATAGTATTGATGCCGTGAATGAATTTGACCCGTTATTTGAAGATATTTACGACTATTGCGATTTAATGGGACTTGAGCTGGATACGCTCATTCATGAATTTGGTGCAGGGCAGATGGAAATTAACTTTCTGCACGATGAGCCGATGGTGTTGGCTGATAAAACGTTTTTCTTTAAGCGCACCTTGCGAGAAGTGGCCATGCGTCATGGTATGTATGCGACTTTTATGGCAAAACCCATGCAAAATGAGCCCGGTTCGGCCATGCATATTCACCAAAGTGTGATTGATAGCAAAACAGGAAAAAATATTTTTAGCAAGCCAGATGGAACGGAGTCCCCCATCTTCTTCAATTACATCGCAGGCCTACAAAAATACTTGCCCGCTGCCATGGTGTTATTGGCGCCATATGTAAACTCGTATCGTCGCATCGTGCGTAACGGCGCGGCCCCCATTAATATTGAATGGGGATACGATAACCGTACTGTCGGCATACGGGTGCCGATTTCTGAACCGAGCGCGCGCCGCGTTGAAAATCGTGTGGTGGGCGCCGACGCTAACCCTTATCTGGCCATGGCTGTTACATTGGCTTGTGGTTATTTAGGCATCAAAGAAAAACTTCAACCCACCGCAGAAACAACCGGCAGTGCCTACGCACTTGATTACCAATTGCCACGCGGGCTGTCAGAAGCGATTCGCGAGTTAGAAGACGCAACCGCATTGCACGAAGTGTTGGGTAAAGATTTTGTCGATGTTTATCTGGCGGTAAAAGATGCGGAACATGATGAGTTTATGCGCGTCATCAGCCCATGGGAGCGTGAACATCTGCTTATGCATGTTTAACTAGTTCAATCATCGAGAATAATTAT
>JAKPIR010000270.1 GCA_029549705.1 Pseudomonadota bacterium
CAGCGCAGCACATTGGTGATTTGGCTGCCAAACTCGCGCGTGTGTATTGGGTGGCGCCAAATTTCGCTCAGCGCGGTTTTAGCCAAACTGGCCGATTTATGCTGGCGCATCACTTCAGCCACCTCGGCCTGACAGCAAGGCACCAGCACCAAGTATTGCGCATGTTTTTGCAGGCCAAACTGAATAGCGTCATCGGTGGCGGTGTTGCAGGCATGCAAGGCGGTAACAATATCTACTTGTGCCGGAATGGCTTCAGAAGTAATGGATTCTTCCACCGTTAAATGTTCAAAACGCATGCGCGTGAAGCCACAGCTTGCGGCTAATTGGCGGGATTTTTCCACCAAATCGGCACGCGTTTCAATGCCGATCACTTGACCGCCTTCACCTTGCTTCATCAGCAAATCGTACAAAATAAAGCCTAAATACGATTTTCCCGCCCCGTGGTCCACCAGCGTTGGGTTGGCGTTGTGCGTCAGCACTGCCTGAAAGAGCGGCTCAATAAAGTTTACCAAATGGTAAACCTGCTTTAACTTGCGGCGGCTATCAAGGTTCAACTTGCCATCGCGCGTAAGAATATGTAGCGCCTTAAGTAAGGCAACCGATTGATGCGGCCGAACATCGGCTTTAAGACTTTCTGGAATGGAATTCATAAAGCATTTTAATGCGAATCACGCATTTTTACCGAGCATTTTTTATCGCTTCTGATTTAAGTACAGCTTATACGTTATGACGTAAAGCATGACGCAACACGCAACAAAATTGATTAAAAATGGACGATTCACGGCCGGCGACTGCCATTATTTGACCAATTGTAAATATTGGTTATACGAAGAACTTCGCTACAAGCAAGCATTCATGCGGACTCACCTATCAACTATGTGCTAAAAATGTTGATTTGGCATCATTTTTGCTTAAATGTGTATATAAGTAAGCTTTATTGCTATTGATTCACTTAATCCTAAAAGGTTATCAGGCACTATGACAATTAACAATAACCATCAATTGCGTCAAATTCATGCAATTAAATCCGTATTTTCGCGCGGCTTCACACTAGTTGAAGTCATGATTGCAGTCGCCATTGTCGGGGTGTTGTCGGCCATTGCGATTCCTGCGTATAACGACTATGTAGAAAAGGCCAGAGTGCATGAAGCCGTTACCGATATTGCCGCAATGAGCGTTCTGATTGAAAACTACTTTCAAGAAAACAGAATTTACCCTGACACACTGGCCGATGTTAAGCTGGATGGCAAAATGGACCCATGGGGCAAGCCATACCGCTATTTGAATTTAGTTAAAAATGGTAACGGTGGTGCCAGACGTGATAAAAACTTGGTACCGCTCAATTCAGACTTTGACCTCTATAGCGAAGGTAAAGATAAAGACACTCGATTACCGATTTCACAGGCCAAAAGTTTGGATGATGTGCTGCGTGCCAATGATGGCAGATTTGTTGATTTAGCTAAAAAGTATTAAGGCTAGATTGACGGCCTAATTTTTATGCTAATTTCAGGTTTTTATGCAATTTTCAGGCACATTTCTTAAAAGCAAGGTTGCGCAGCGCATTGCGCTGCTGCTCTTGATTGCGGCGGTGATTCCCGCATTGCTGATTACCTGGCTCACCTACCGCAATGTAGGCCAACTCTCAAGCGAGCATTCACAACACACCTTAAAGACAACCAGCCAAAATTACGCCTTGCTAGCCTTTAATAATTTGCTCACGGCGCGCAAATTTTTGCAGCACACCACGCAAAGCTATCATCACGAAAACTCGCATGCTGAAGAAATTTGGCAGCACGCAAAATCGATAGCTATGTTTAACGCTATTGTTGAAATATCCGCCGAAGGTAAAATCATTAGCCAGCATGGCCAGTATCAAGCTTTGGTGGCAGCCCTGAAGCAACAAGGCCAAGGCATAGTCAACAGCACAACCCATGAAAAAACCAGATTAATTGTTTTTGCTGCCACACAAGCACAGCAAAGTGCGCATGTGGGTTTAGCAATACCCAGTTTTGAACAAGGTCAATTGCATAGTTTGTTGGTTGCAGAATTAAATCCTGATTTTCTTTGGGGTTTAAAATCCAATTACTCTTCAGAACAGCAAATTTGTGCCTACCGGGTGACCGATTCGAGTAAAACCACACTATTTTGCTCTTCTGACGCAACAGACAAAGCCAGACTAAACAGCCAGAAAGGCGCATGGGATTTATTTTTAAAAGCTGAGTTAGACGATGCGCCATGGACATTTGAAACCACCCAGTTTACACCCGCCGCTAAAAGCGGCCTGTGGGCGCTCATCGGTAGCAACGACTACATTGGTGTTGGCCTCTTGAGTTTATTGGTGGTTGGGCTATTGAGCCTGATTCAAATCCGCAGAACCATGATTCCATTGGAACGCTTAATCGATGGCACCCGAAAAATTTCGCAGGGTGAATTTGCGTCAGTAGAAGTAGATGGAAAATCAGAGTTTTCTGAACTGGCTACAGCGTTTAACAACATGTCTGGCAATATCAAGCGCCAGCTTGATACTTTGCAATCACTTTCTGAAGTGGACCGAAAAATCGTCACCAAGCTGGATATTGACCATTTGATTGACCAAGTCATGGCGCGCATTCTGTATTTAAAACCAGATGCGAGCGCGTGCATTTTTAGAATAGTCGATAAAAATGCAACAGAAGTGCAATGTATTGTTGATATTGCCAACCAGACGCATGCTTCTTCGCGACGAAAAAGCATCACCCTGCAAGAGTCGTCTTACATAGCATCTCTCAATGACGGAAGCATGTTAACGTGTGAACCACAAAGCCTGTTTGAACATCAACAGTTAATGGCAAGTTTGGGCGCAAACGCGATTTGGCTGCTGCCAATATTCTGGCAAGGCGAGATGTGTGCGTTTTTGTTGCTAGGCAGTCAACAAAAATTAGATGAAAACGACAGTGACCTACATGAGATTCGTGACCTTGCAAGCCGCATCGGTATTGTGATGTCCGCACAAAAACGTGAAGCGCAATTACTCATGCAAGCACATTATGATATTTTAACCGGCCTGCCAAACCGTATTTTGTTAGAAGATCGCATTGGGCAGGCCATTGAACTGAGCGACCGCACCAAACTCCCCATGTGGGTGGTGTTTTTAGACTTGGACCGTTTCAAGTTTATTAACGATAGCATGGGCCACAATATTGGCGACCAACTGCTCGTACAGGTGGCTAATCGCATGCAAGCGGCGGTACGTGAGGTGGACACCGTAGCACGTTTTGGCGGGGATGAGTTTATTATCGTGCTACCCGGCCAGGCCGATGAAACGCTCATGATGGGCGTGCTGGAACGGATGATTGCCGCCGTTTGTCAGCCCATGCAAATCAATAGCCTTGAAATAATCGTTACCTGCAGTATTGGCATTGCCGTTTACCCCAATGATGGCGCGAATGCTGAAACGCTCATTCAGCGTGCCGACATTGCCATGTACCGTGCTAAAGAATTGGGCAAGAATAATTTTCAATTTTTTACTGAGTCGATGAATGAAAAAGTAGCTGAGCGCATGTATATGGAGAATCTGCTCCGCCACGCACTTGCCAAAAATGAGCTGGAAGTGCATTACCAGCCTAAAGTGGATTTAGAGACCATGCAAATAGTTGGCATGGAGGCGCTCATACGCTGGAACAGCCCAGAATTAGGTTTTATTTCACCCTTGAGGTTTATTAGCTTAGCCGAAGAAACCGGTTTGATTGTGCCGATTGGCGAATGGGTCATGCGTACGGCATGCGCGCAAACGGTGGCTTGGCAAAAAGCCGGGTTTGCGCCCATTTTAATGTCAGTCAATTTATCTGCCCGGCAATTCAAGCAAAGCAATCTAATTGAACGCATTAAGAACATCTTAAAAGAAACGGGTTTAGATGCACAATATTTAGAACTTGAACTGACGGAAAGCCTAGTGATGACAGAAGTGGAGTCTTCATTAAAGCTGCTGCATGAAATTAAAGCGTTAGGCATTCAAATTTCAGTGGATGATTTTGGCACAGGTTATTCAAGTCTTTCTTACTTAAAAGATTTGCCGCTTAACACCCTCAAAATTGATAAATCATTCACCGATGACATTGTGAACCACACCGACAAAGCCCCGATTGTGCAGGCCGTCATTTCACTTGCAAAAAGCCTCAACCTTAAAATTGTGGCTGAAGGTGTGGAATCTTTCGAGCAAGTCTTGTATCTTCAACAGCATGCCTGCGACCAAATGCAGGGCTATTACTTTAGCCGCCCCAAACCGGCCGTTGACATTGAAAAGCTGTTGATTGAAGCGCAAGCGGCTACTTCGAAAAAAATAGCGCACGCATAGTAGATTTTTTTTATATCAAGAATTCAAAAAAACTTTTCTTAGTCTGTCGTCAAACACATGACGACCGCGTTCTGTTAAGCAAGTGCGTAGATTTAATTACCCGCCCAGACTAACCATAAGGAAATCAAAATGAAAAAAACAATTATTCTTACCAGCACACTGATTGCACTTGCCACCTCATTTGGTGCGATGGCCGACAGAGACCATCGCTTGGACCAACGCGGCGACCGTATTGAAGACAGATTAGATCGCCGTGGCGATCACATTGAAGACCGATTAGACCGACGCGGCGACCGAATCGAAGACCGACTGGATAACAAAGCAAATAAAGCGCGTGCACACGGTCATGAAAAACACGCTGAGCATCTTGCGCGTAAAGGCGACCGCATCGACCAACGGCTTGACGATCGCGGCACGCGCATTGATGACCACTTAGATAGAAAAGGCGAGCGCATTAACCATCGTCTGGATAAACGCGGTGCGCATCACGCCAAAAATTAAGCGCACCAATCCGTTAGAATATTTAAAGGTAATATAACGCATTCATCACGCGAAGGCATGGTCGACCATCTAATGCAACATTTTCTTGCTGAAATTGAAGGCCGCGCCTTTCGTATTGCGCAGATTGCAACGGGCAATCGTGAAGATGCGTTAGATATTGTGCAAGATGCCATGATGAAATTGGTGCAGAATTATGGTTCGCATACAAAAGATGAATGGAAGCCGTTGTTTTACAGCATTTTGCAAACACGCATACTTGATTGGCATCGGCGTCAAAGTGTACGCAACCGTTTTAGAAGCTGGTTTCATTGGAATGAAGATGACGATGCAGAAGATTTTCTTGAACAGCAGCCCGCAAGCGAGGCAAGCGCGCCCGATGTACAACTGCAAGATGATCAATTTATGAATAATCTCAATACTGCATTAAGTAAACTACCGCTTCGTCAACAGCAAGTATTTTTAATGCGAGTGTGGGAAGGCATGGATATCGCCGAAACCGCCGCCGCTATGCAATGCTCGCAAAGTAGCGTTAAAACACATTATGCGCGCGCCTTAGAAAAATTGCGCACGCAACTAGAACATCATCAGTAACAGGGTGAACATCATGAGCCATCATCAATTTGAAGATAAAATTAAAGCCAGCCTAACGCGTAGCGTCGAAGCCATTGACGCCGACACACGTCAACGCTTGGCAGATATTCGTCAGCAGTCACTCAATACCGCAAGCAAGCGCGCACTCTCTGCAAAATGGCTAACGCTTGATTTCTGGCGTGGCAATATGTTCGTACCGGCGGCTTCACTGACGTTTTGTGCACTCATAGCAATCATCCTAATTAAATCAACGCAAAACCAACAACCTGGCATGGTAACACCCGCAATGGATAATGTGGATCAGGTGGCCATTTTAGAGTTACTCAATAACCCAGATGATTTAGAAATGTTGAATGACCCTGATTTTTATCTATGGGCAGATGAAATATTAAAGGACGGGGCCGAAAATGCTGGTTAGATTTTCATGGCAATGTCTTTCTTATATGTTGCGCCTAAGCCTCAGGCATAGTAAAAAATGACCAATTTGATAGGTTGTCACATGCATACACGTGTTTATAGCAAATTAAAATATAGCGCAATCACACTGGGCCTAGTCGTCAGTATGATGTCGTTTAACGCACTGGCAGAGTCAGACGATGCTGAAGGGATTGCTTGGCAAGACCTAAGCGCCCAACAACAAGAAACCTTAAGCGCAATCAAAGAAGATTGGAACACCCTACCCGCAGAACGCCAACGGCGACTAAGCAAAGGCGCTGAAAAATGGGGCGAGATGGACCCAGAGCAACGTGAGCATATCCGCGAAAGGCTGCACCATTATCAAAATCTTTCACCTGAAGATAAAGAAGCGGTGAAGGCGCAAATGCGTGCATTTAAAGAACTGCCTTCTGATGAACGCAAGGCGTTGCGCGAACGCTGGAAAAACCTACCCCCGGAACAAAAAGAAATGCTTCGTGAACGCTATAAAGACAGGCACGATGACGAGCGCAAGGCGATGCGTGAAGAATTTAAACAAAAAAAACGTGAATGGCGCAAGCATCGCGAACGCGACTGACTTTAATAAACGCCTTGTGCTGATTTTGAAACATTGAAGCACTTTAATCATACAACCTCTCGACTTCCTTAATTTTTCAAAAATAAGGGGGCTCAACAATGTTAAAATGCAAAACGCACGCTTTTTAACAATCAAGCCGCATCGTCTGAAGTAGCATTAGGCTTAGCCGCGGCCCATTTTAAGGTTTAAATTAAGGTTCATTATGGCCATTCAATGGTATCCGGGGCACATGACCCAAGCCCGCAAAAAGGCGGAAGAAACCATGGAATTCACCGACGTGGTGATTGAAGTGCTTGACGCGCGCGTGCCAGCGGCCAGCCATAACCCAATGATTGATGAAATGCGGTTGTTTCGTCAACGCCCGCAGCTAAAAATTCTAAACAAATCCGATTTAGCCGACCCCAAAGCAACACAGGCCTGGCTAAACTACTTTAACAAGCAGCCCAATACCAAAGCAGTTGCACTTTCGTGCAAAAAGGCAGGGGAAGCGAATAAAATACCTAAACTCTGTTTAGGGCTGGCGCCACATCGCGGTACACATTTAAAGCCCTTGCGCATGCTGATTATGGGGATTCCGAACGTGGGCAAATCAACCTTGATGAACGCGCTGCTTAATCGCCGTGTGGCAAAAGTCGGCGACGAACCGGCAGTGACCAAAAGCCAGCAACGGTTTGATTTAAGTGACACCATGAGCATCACCGATACACCGGGCATGATGTGGCCTAAAATTCAATACGAATCAGATGGTTACATGTTAGCCGCCAGCCACGCAATTGGCCGCAATGCAGTGATTGATGAAGATGTGGCACTGTTTTTAGCCAACAATTTGCTGCATACCTACCCGGCACTCCTCAACGCGCGCTACAAGCTAGACACGATGAAACATGAAGGTGCCATGCTGGATGTGCTGAAAATGGATGGCGTGGATTTATTAGAAGCCATTGCCAGAAGGCGTTCTTACAAGCGTCATGATGGCCTGTATGACATGGAAAAAACCGCCGTGGCTTTTTTGACAGATTACCGTAGCGGTGCGATTGGTCGCGTAACGTTAGAAACGCCGGAAAGCAGAAGCGCAATGATGCAAAGCACACAAGCTGTCAGCGATGCAGAAACAGGCGAAAATGAAGTCACTGACGAGACGCATTCAGACTAAAGCTCGCTAAAGCGCGCAATTTTTTGCAAGTTAGCGGCACTGCCCCAAGGCGATTTCAGCTTGCGAACAAGGGCGCACCTGACCTTTTTTAAGATTTTCTTTAAAGATCCCCCAACCCGATTTTTCGCTATTCTTTTCTTTCTGTGGTGGGTTTTCTGCGGCGGTTACAGCCTCATGCGATTTGCTTGCATCAGCTGATTTAGCGGTATCTGTTGAATCTGCCTTTGCTTCAACTGGTGATAGTGACACTTCAGGTAATTTAGCTTGCTCTATAGGTGGCGCTGATTCAGCTTTTGCCTCCAGCTTGGCTTGAGGTTTAGCTTCAGCCTCCGCGATGCTGGCCTCTTTCTGCGCCTCAAGTTTCAACTGATCGGCAAATACTTTTCTTGCTAACTTTTCTGATTCCTCGTCCGCCATTTGAGATACCGCACGTATGGTTTTTTCAGGCTTTACCGCGGGCACCACCACACCTTCAGGTTTGTTTTCAGGTTCTGGCAAGGCTTCAATCGACTCGTTTGGTAACAATCCGAAAGGGTCATACACGGCTGGCGCTTTCATTTCAGGTGTTTTTGCCACAACGGGTGGCGCCTCCTGCTTCAGTTCCGGGCTTGTTATCGTAATGGTAGGCTCATTCGGTGTGGCTAGTATTTGCACCAACGCATATAACCCAACCAAAATCAGTACACCCGTCAGCGCATAGGGCCAATGTACACCCTTGAATTCTGACAACACTTCAATTTTTGGTTCAGTTTCTTCTGGCTTAAGATCAATCAGCGGCGCCGGCCCCTGCGGAGCAAAAGCTTTATTGAGTGTTGCTAGGCCTTCTGTAAAATGCATGGCATAAAGTGGCTGACCCAAGTCGTGTCGGTCATTTAAAATGCCCGTATAATCAATGACATTGGTTTCACCCTGCATTAAATGTGAGGTTGAAGCCACAAACGCTTGGGTGGCCAAAATCTCGTTTGACTGTGCAAAGCCTGCAATACGCTGCGCTATTTTTACGGCATCTCCTAGTACCTGAGGTTGGCCATGAATGTCGTTGACGATTTGCACCAACCCTGAATGCAATACAAAACGCACCAACACAGGCGCCGTCGTTCGAGTATTGTATTGATGCACAATATTTTGCATATTGGCGGCAACCTGCAACACTTCTTCTGGCGCGCCCAAAGTTGTCACCATCACGCCTTCCACCGTATCAGTCACAATACGCGTTTGCACTTGCGGCGCTTTAAGTGCCGCTTTTACCAGCGCGTTGAATTTACTTTTGAGGTCAATTTGTTCAGCGTCTGTTTTATCTGAAAAATCAACCAGTTCTAAATAAACAATGCTGGCTGGTGCTGTTTTGTGAATGCTATCGTTCATGTTGTGCAGAGGTGTTTTGTCTTGATGCTTTTTAAGTTAAATAGTGTAAATATGCTGCGATTTTAAACAGGTTAAGATTCAAATTTGTTAAATTTTGT
>JAKPIR010000292.1 GCA_029549705.1 Pseudomonadota bacterium
ACCTGACCAGTAAACTTCACTTCACCCGCCCCCAGCGCACGTCCACGACCCGGGCCGCCAGACCAACCCAAATAAAAACCGACCAATTGCCACATCGCGTCCAATCCCAAACAGCCCGGCATCACCGGGTCACCCGTAAAGTGGCAATCAAAAAACCATAAATCCGGCTTAATATCAAGCTCGGCAATAATTTGCCCCTGCCCATATTTACCGCCCTCAGACGTAATGCTCACAATACGATCAAACATCAACATCGGTGGCAAAGGTAATTGCGCATTGCCCTCGCCGAACATCTCCCCACGTCCGCACGCTAGCAACTCTTCTTTGGTGTAACTATTTTTTTGAATCGGTTTTGTCATGAAATGGATACTTTTATAATTGAAAGGCACGCCTATAGTGCTATTTTCGCTGGAAAATCAATTTAACGAAAGCCCTATCTGTAAACTATTATGTAAATTAGGGGTATTTCAGCAAAATTTGTGGTGTGCTACTTAATCCAGAAATTAATTCATCCATTATTTGCTATGTTTAACTAGCAGCGTTATTTAATCGCGAATGTATTTAAAAATTTCGCCTTGCATTTGATCATCGTTTTTGTGATTAAAAAATAGCTCCAGCAACATCATATTTTGTTCGAGAATTTTTTTTGCCTCTGCGAGCCTTTATTTACAAGGCTTGCAGAGCATTAAAAAAGGATGCGGGGGGGGGGTAAAGCTAGTATATTCACATAAGTATTTATTCTAACCTGCAGCCATATTTTAGAATTAACTGTAAGGAAACATCATTTAAACTCCATAAAAAAATATACAGATCTGTATATTTTTTTATGGTTTTAGTTTATATTCACATTTAGAAACATTTTATAAATTTTTTCTTGTGTGCAATTAAACGAATTTAAAAAAACTGGACCCTACTCGGGCTATAGCAAATAATTTACAATTGACATATTCTGTTACAAAATTTTAACAAATCACACAATCACAATTAACTTTGGGGAACACTTCAAATGAGCGATACGCAACTAACCGACTGGCGTGAACACGCATTAACGCTAGAGTCTGAGGTCAATAAAGTCGTTGTGGGTCAGCAGTCTCCCATACGCCTGATTACCACTTCAATCTTTGCGCGTGGGCATGTGCTGCTTGAGGGGGATGTGGGTGTAGGTAAAACTACCTTACTGCGTGCATTTACGCGCGGCATCGGTGGCGGTTATCAGCGTATTGAAGGTACGATTGACTTGATGCCCAATGACTTGGTGTATCACACTTATTTGGGTGAAGATGGCAAACCACACGTGAGCGCAGGGCCGCTATTGCAATCTGGCGAAAATCTTTCTATTTTCTTCTTTAACGAGATTAACCGTGCGCGCCCGCAAGTGCATTCGCTTTTGCTACGCGTGATGGCGGAGCGCACTTTAACCGCATTTAATAAAGAGCATCACTTCCCGCATATGCTGGTATTCGCTGACCGCAACCAAGTGGAAAAAGAAGAGACGTTTGACATTCCATCTGCCGCGCGTGACCGCTTTATGATGGAAATCCCCATTGTGGTGCCCAATGATGACCTTATTATGGAAGACCTCGTGTTTAACACGCGTTTTCATGATGTGGATACATTGGTTGCCAACGTGCCGGAAAACATTTTACAATTTGACCAACTCAACGCCTTTGGTGCACTGTTGCAAAATAGCATTACCGCAAGTCCAGCCCTACGCAGTTACGTACTAAAACTTTGGCGCGCCACAAAAACCCCAACAGATTACGGTATAAAAGTTTCAGGCGTTGATATGAAACGCTTGGTGTTATCTGGTGCCAGCCCGCGTGGCATGGGCATGGTGCTGCGCGCGGCGCGCGTCAATGCTTGGCTAAACAACCGCACCGCTGTGTTGCCAGAAGATATTCATGATGTATTACACGCAACCGTAGCGCACCGTTTGGTATTTAGCCCCGTGTATGAAATGCGCCGCACCGAAATTGCCCGTGAAATGCTTAGTGGCATTATTAGTGCGATTGCTGCGCCATAACTTTGCAAACATTCGTTACCGATATTCTGTCGCAGATTAACGCATATGCACGCTGATTATTTAGGACTAAAGCCATGCCACGTTATCGTTCAGCTTGCTGATACGGTAATGTTATTTGCGTTAATCCGCGTGCATCTTCGGCAAATGTGTACATTAAGGTTTTCAAGTGTCATCTGAACATATTAAAGAATTTAGTTACCATATTGCGTGGCGATCCCGCTCACGCCGCCCTGGCAGACATAAAAGTAACCAGCGCGGTATGGGCATGGAGTTTCGTGGCCACACCACCCTGCTTTCCTACCCCGACCCACGCCGCATTGATATTCGCCAAACCATTCGCGACCCGATGGAGCAGGTACACGTCCGTATTTTTAATCAAAAAAGTGTCACCCCGGTGTTTGTCATCTGCGACATGTCTGGCTCTATGCAATATGGCAGTGCACGCAAAAAAATTGAGATTGCGGCAGATATTGCCCAGTCAGTGGCACAATCTGTTACGCACAATCGCGATTTAGTCGGTTTTATCGGATTTGATGATGTGCTACGTGAAGATTGGTTATGCACGCTCTCGGCGAGACCGCATACCATCATTGAAATGGCAGAACAACTCAGAAATTATGTGCCGCATGAGGTTGGAAGCCGAGGCGTTGTGGATACAGTAAGACTGTTACCCAGAGAGCGTTCACTGATATTTATGGTGTCAGATTTCCATATGCCTATCAGCGATTTAGAAGAATCGCTCGTTTTAATGCAGCGCCACCATATTGTGCCTATCGTACTTTGGGATACTTCAGAATATGCTGATTTGCCTGAATTTGGCATTACCAGCGTGACCGACCCAGAAACAGGCACTAAGCGCACCTTGTTTTTACGTAAAGAATACCGTGAACGCATCTTACAAGCCTTTGTAACACGGCGAAAAATGATTGAAGATTTATTTTTACGCTACGACATGCAGCCGTTTTTTGTAGAAAACAACTTTGATGCCGACCAATTATCTGAATACTTTCACCAATATGTGGCCGCTTAACCTATGAAAATATCACTATTTAACGCTCCTACGCATCAACCAAGCACAGCTTTACTGCATGTAATGCGCGGATTGATGCTGGCACTGAGTTTGCATTTTTCTGCCGCCATGGCTGATGTAAAGCCACTGCCTGATGTAGACCCAAAGTTTGTCACCATTACTGAAACTAACCCGACGCGGGATGCAGGTTACGTGGTGGGCGATACGCTGGATAGAACGGTGGTAATTACCATCAGAAAACCTTATGAACTCGTCAAAGAGTCACTGCCAATTGTCGGATATGAACACCGCTGGAAAGGCCAATTGATTGGCGTTGAGCTGGTTGACATCAAAACAGAAGAAAAACAAAAATCTGACAGCACAACACACAAGTTGGATTTACGGTATCAAGTATTCACCACTGGCAGAACTGTTAAACACGCCTCACTTAAGGCGGAAATACTGCAAGTAAGAAACTTGCAAACGAAAGAAGTTTTTCAACTGCGAATTCCGTTTTTCGATTTCCGTGTTTCACCACTGTCAATCTTTGGGCAAGTAAAACTCAACGAAGACATGAGCCCTTTTGTACCACCGCTACTATTGAACGCTGCGCCAGAACATCGTAATCTAAAATTGCTGGGAATACTGCTAGCTTTTTCATTGCTTGGGTTGCTCTATATATTTGGCGCCTATGCATGGCTACCCAAAATGGGCGGACCTTTCGCAAAAGCGTACCGAGATATTCGTAAAATGCCAGAAACTGCTGAAGGGCTACAAAGTGCCGTGGCTCGCATCCACCAGTCACTTAATCGCACTGCTGGTAATAGCCTCTTTGCCAGCAATATCAAAGAGTTTGTTGCCGCAAAACCAGCCTTTGCACCAGTAAGCAACCAAATTCAGCAATTCTTTGACTTATCAAAACAAGTCTTTTTTGAACCGGATGCGACTGTTCAACTGGATGACAGCCCAAAAGATTGGCTGTTAAAGTTTTGCCGTCAGCTACGAGATTGCGAACGTGGCTTGCGTCCTGATAACAAGCAAAAGGCAAATGCGTAATGGCGTTTAATCATCCATTATTATTGTGGCTGTTACCGCTTGCCCTGTTGCCGATATTGCTTGAGCGATCACACACCCGCACGTATTCATGGCTTGTCATGTTGCCGCCAGACCCGCTTTCCAACTTCATCGGTTTATTGCTGAAAATTTTGGCTTCTCTGGCCCTCGTTTGCATTATTTTAGGTTTGGCAGGCCCACATAGTCTGGAACAAAAAGTGGAGCGCCTAGGTGTTGGCGCACAAATCGGCATGGTGATTGACAGAAGTGCCAGTATGGATGACCCGTTCTCCGGCGGCACAGTTGAAGGCCGTGTGGGCGAAACGAAATCAGTGGCCGCCGCTAGAATCATGTCGGACTTTGTCAGCAAACGCCAAAACGACATGATCGGTGTAATTACATTCAGTAACTCAGCCATGTATGTTTTACCGCTCACCGAAAGCCGCGAAGCGATTTTAGGCGCCATCAAAGCTACAGCAGGCAACTCGCTTTTTCAAACTAATATTGGTGGCGGCCTTACCAGTGCGGTGGGTTTATTTGAAAAGGTGCCGGATTCGGGCTCACGCGCCATTATTTTAATTTCTGATGGGGCTGGCCGTGTAAGTGCTGAGGTACAGCAAAAACTGCGTGACTGGTTACAACGCTTTAATATCTCATTGTATTGGATTGTCCTTCGGCAACCGGGTGGCGTGAGTATTTTTGACACCAAGTATGAAAAAAATTACGAAGAAGCGCTACCCACAGAAGTCGAGCTCTACTACTACTTCAAACAACTGCGCACGCCTTTTCAGGCTTATGAGGCTGAAAATCCAAAATCTCTTGAAGCGGCCATCGCAGACATCGACCAAAAAGAGAAAAAACCCATTAAGTATATGGAAAAAATTCCTGGCCGAGATTTCACACAGCTTTGCTACCTGTTAGCGACCATCATGATTGCGCTTCTTTTAGCCGTTAAATATTTAGAAGTAAAGACCTGGAGTACGAAAGCATGAAACTAATCACGATTAGACATTGGTTTAGTGTTAAAAAAATCACCATTTTACTAGTACTTACGGCGCTCGCAAGCGCTGCCGGGCTTGCCTATGAGCTCAACCGTATTCGTCAGATTGAGGCATTTAACTTGGCA
>JAKPIR010000307.1 GCA_029549705.1 Pseudomonadota bacterium
TTAATGCCGTTACTGATAAACATCACTCTGCCTTTTGGTAGGGCATCAGCAAAAGAACCTACAAATGGTGCGAGGATAATATAGGAAACGATGAAGGTCTCTTTTAAGAAGGGGACATGCCATTCAGGCGCATTAAGGGTAGCAAGTAAGGCAATACAGGCAAACAGCAGCGCATTATCAGCAATAGCAGATAAAAATTGTGCGATTAAAAAGGTATAAAAGCCTTTAGCCATCGCTATAAGGCTTCTGCAGCAAAGTCAGCTAGACGTGAGCGTTCGCCACGCATTAAGGTGATGTGGCCGTTATGCGGCCAGCCTTTAAAGCGATCCACCACATAGGTGAGGCCAGAACTGCCTTCAGTTAAGTAAGGGGTATCAATTTGCGCAATATTGCCTAAACAAACCACTTTTGTGCCAGGGCCAGCGCGCGTGATGAGTGTTTTCATTTGTTTAGGCGTGAGATTCTGCGCTTCATCAATAATTAAAAATTTATTTAAAAAAGTGCGGCCGCGCATAAAGTTAAGCGACTTCACTTTGATGCGGCTACGAATTAAATCTTGTGTTGCTGCCCGCCCCCATTCCCCTGCGTCAGAATCTCCCTTATTTAATACGTCCAAATTGTCATCTAACGCACCCATCCAGGGACCCATTTTTTCTTCTTCGGTACCAGGTAAAAAGCCAATATCTTCACCCACTGAAACCGTTACACGGGTCATGATGATTTCAGAATAGCGTTTTGAGTCTAATACTTGGGTAAGCGCCGCTGCCAATGTGAGTAGCGTTTTACCTGTACCTGCCTGGCCCAACAAGCTCACAAAATCGATATCGGGGTCTAGCAGTAAATTAAGCGCAAAATTTTGTTCACGATTACGGGCGTTGATGCCCCAAACATTGTGTTTTGGTAGTTGATGGTCTTTTACAATTTCAAGTACCGCCGTATTGTTATCAATACGGCGCACAATAGCGTGAAATGGCTTATCAAACTCGTAGTAGACAAATTCGTTGATCAAAAATGTTTTGCATAACGGGCCGTTGATGCGGTAAAACATACGACCGGCGTCTTGCCAAGATTCCATCGCTTTGCTGTGTTTCTCCCAGAAATCAGCAGGCAACTCTTCTACACCGCTATACAGAAGATCTGTATCTTCTAGCACCTTGTCATTGAAATAGTCTTCAGCCGGCACGCCCATAGCGCGCGCTTTAATGCGGATGTTGATGTCTTTGCTGACTAAAATAACCTGGCGATCTGGCTGTTTTTTCTTAAGATCGAGTACAACTGCAAGAATTTGGTTATCTGCTTTAAAGCCAGCCAAGCCTGGTAGGTCGTTAGAAACCTGCATGGTTTGCAAAAACAAACGGCCAGTGAGATGTTTATTGCCATTCACATTAAGCGGACAGCCGAGTTCAAGATTGACCAAATCGGTTCCGACAATTTCCTCCAAATTACGGCTTGCCTGACGCGCGTTTCGTGCGACTTCTGTCAAACCTTTTTTGTTGTTGTCCAGCTCTTCCAGAGTCACCATCGGCAAAAATATGTCATGCTCTTCAAAGCGGAAAAGCGAAGAAGGGTCATGAATCAGGACATTGGTATCCAGTACAAAGAGTTTATTACTGCCTGATGTTTTTTTAGCCATGATATTGTTTTCTAGCCTAGCGTTTGAATAAAACTGAGCACTTCATTGACATGCCCATCCACTTTGACGCCACGCCACTCTTTTACCAACTTACCATTTTTATCGATGATAAATGTACTGCGCTCAATCCCTCTTACTTGTTTGCCGTACATGTTTTTCATTTTGATAACGCCAAATAATTGGCAGGCTACCTCATCCGTGTCGGCAACGAGTTCGAATGGAAAACTGAATTTGGCTTTAAAGTTTTCATGCGATTTTAGGCTGTCGCGAGAAATGCCAAAAACTTCTGTTTGTAGCGCTTGAAATTGTGCGTAAGCATCTCTGAATTGAATCCCCTGCGTTGTACAGCCAGGCGTTGAGTCTTTAGGGTAAAAATATAGAATTATGTTTTTACCAATATAATCAGATAGTTTGAAGGTTTTGCCACTGGTGGCCGCGAGTTCGAAATCAGGAACAGATGTATTGAGCATGGTTTTATTTTTTTAAAAGAGGTTCTAGTATCATTGTTGATAAAAAGTCATGTTAAGGCAATAGTTGAATAGGTAAATTTATTAAATAAACATGTAAATTTAGCCCTGCCACTTCGTTTGTGTAGCAGTCATGCCTTTTGGCAGCGCAATCGTGACGATGGTTCCACCATCGACGTGCGGTTCAAATTTTAATTCCCCACCCAAAGCATCACAAACTTTAAATGCAAATGGAATCCCTAAGCCAGTACCAAAACGTTTGGTAGTAGGCGCACTAATCGCACTTGGATCAGGCGTGAAAGGCATTCCGCTGCCGCGATCAGCAATCCGTAAATATATCGTTTGGGCAGAAGTCGTAACGGATACGTCAAGTGTGGATGAGGCCTTGGAAGCATCTACTGCATTTAGCAATAGGTTATAAATGACTTGTTCTAATAAATGCTGGTCGGTATAAACCGCTGTGCTGTTATCCCATGAGGGTAAACTTAATTGGATTGATTTCTCTTTAATTTTTTGTTGCAGCGGGCTCAGAGCACCTTCCACAATGGTTTGTATACTTGTCAGTGTGGGCTGAGGCTTTAGCGGCAGCAAGTAGGCCAAAAGTGCGCCAGTCCAGCGCTCAAGCCGATCCACAGTATTAATAATTCCCAATAACGATTCTCTGGTCTCTGCGTCGTGCATCGGGTCATCCATCACCTGCGCTGTGGCGCGGATACTTGCTAAGGGGTTCCGAATGTTGTGCGCGAGCATTGGCACGAGTAAGCCTTGTGCAGCTTGTTTCTCGGTGCGCACTAATGCTTCTTGACTAGAAGCGAGTTGTTCCGCCATTTCATTGATGGCTTTTGAGACTTCGGCGAGTTCCGCAACGCCTTCTTCTGGGGCTTTGTGCGTGAGATTTCCTGAGCTGATTTCTGAAGTTGCCTTCAGCACGCCAGCAATAGGCTGAACAATCGCGCGTTTGAGAAATATTCTAGAAAAAATCAGCAGTAGTACGGCAAGCAGTAATGGGATAATCAACAGCTGGGAAGTGATGCGCTTAGTTCTTGCTAATTGATTATCCAGTTGCACCTGTTTTTGGTTAAGCAGTTGTTCAGTGCGCGAGAGAATGTCTTCAAAGCGTTTAAATAAGCCAGTTTCAATATCAGTATTTAGCGCACGCTTGAGGTCTTCTGTATTTGCATTCTGAAACGCATCAAAGAGAATGGGTGTTTCAATGACAAATTGCTTATAGTTGGCATGCAGGTCATCAATTGCGGCTTTTTCATCAGCACCAACAGCCAAAGAATCAAGCAAGATGAAATGTTTTTCTACAGACTGTGTAAATTCATTGTATTCATCTTTTGCAGTAATATCCTCTAAAAAATAAGCGTCAAACAGCTCTTTCATTTGGCGGTAAAGGTCACCGCGCGTTTGTTGAACCTCATTTACCAATGCACTTATTCTACTGGCTTCCTGACTTGATTTTTCCCACAGATGAATGCCGTAGGTACCTGCGGCACCTGCTAAAAAAATGAGTAGAATAAAGGCTAGTTCGTGGATGAGTAGCAGGTCTTTAAGCGATTTATTTTTCTTACTCATATTGACTAAGGCTTTATTGAATTCATCGTTTAAATAAAATGGAATTTAGACCAATCCGTCCAGTAACTGAACTTGGACGGATGCCCCTGCATCAAGATTGCCGGTGGACTCATCTAGGACAATAAAGCAGTTTGCTTGGCTCATGCTACTTAAAATTGCAGAGCCTTGCGCACCTGTGGGTTTTACTTTCCAAATGCCACCCACATCATACAATATGCCCCGTTGGAATTCAGTTCGCCCAGTTGCTTTTTTTATGGGTTCAGTACACTCTACCCGAAATAGCGGTGGCGGCTGATAAGTTGCGCCCATCAAGGTAATGATGGCTTCACGCACAAACTGGTAAAATGTGACCATAGTAGCGACCGGGTTACCAGGTAGGCCAAAGTAATGTGCATTGCCAATTTTGCCGTATGCTAGAGGGCGCCCTGGTTTCATGTTGATTTTCCAAAACAGCACTTGTCCATGCTGTGCTAGCAAGGCTTTCA
>JAKPIR010000309.1 GCA_029549705.1 Pseudomonadota bacterium
GCCACCAAAGGCTCATGCGAACCACGGCCGTCAATGGCAATGCGCGTTGTTGCAACCCCTCTTGCCACAATATAATCGCGCACACTGGCCGCGCGGTTAAGAGATAGCGGATTATTGATTGCATCACTACCTGAGCTATCGGTATGACCGATAATGGTTACATTGCTGCTAGGATTACTCACCAGGCCTTTGGCGAAAGTATCTAAAATCGATCTGAAGTTCGGGTTGATATCAGCGCGGCCCACATCAAACGAAATATCACTTGGAATTTCTAATTTCAGGCGGTTATCTTCTGTTTGTGTCACGGCAACACCAGTACCAGCCGTTGCTTCTTCCATTTGTTTTTTCTGTTCTTCTTGGCGCTTGGTCCACACATTACCTGCTACCGCGCCTGCCGCACCACCAACCACTGCGCCAATCGCCGCGCCTTTACCTTTACCCGCAATCGCGCCCACCACCGCACCGCCCGCGGCGCCAATGGCTGCGCCTTTCGCCGTGCCTTTTTGTGTTTCAGTCATATTGGCACAGCCGCCTAATACAAAGGTTGCCAACACGGCACTGACAAATATTTTTTCTGCTGAGAATTTTTGATGCATACGAACTCCTTAAAACGGGTGAACTGACTAAGTTTGGAAATGACATGCTTGTCGCTGAAAGTTGAGAAAGATTAAAAGAAACGAACTAGATGGATGACAAGTGCCACATCATAATCAACGTGTGATGTTGCGATTAGTTTACCAAACTGACCGATGAGAGTTGTTAACCAAAGGTAATAATTGGTAACAAAATGAGTGGAAATTAACTACGAGAAATTTTTACACCTCTGCAAGCCGCATAGATACTTGCTTGCAGAGGTGGTGAAATGATGTATGCATAAAAATACACGATACGTCATTCTGAGTGAAACGAAAAATCTATGATTTTTGTAACATTCAAACTACTGGATTCTTCATTTCACTCAGAATGATGGCGTTTGAGAGGTTTTGATTTTAAACTCCCCTGCTACCGCGCCTGAGATTGGGCTGATTTTGGGAGGATTTCGGTAAGCGGCTGTTTGAGCCAACTGTTTTTATTGGCGAGTTTCCGCTTGCCGTCCCAAAATTTGTGCAATCTCAAGAAACAAGCGGTAGGGGGTGTCTTTTTGTTTGGTTACTTTATTTTGGACAAGCAAAATAAAGTAACTCGCCTGTCGCGCGAGAGCGACCTGTTTCAAGTTGCGAAACGGTGTGCAAATAAACGTCAATTTGCACACCCTACTTACTTAGATGGACGATGGGCTTTCTAACATAATTACAACAATACCTTCTCAATCCCACCATTATTCACCTTATCCACATATTCCTGTAACCAATTCTCGCCCAGAATATGCTTCGCCATTTCCACCACAATATAGTCTGCGGTTATGCCCGTATCCTCACCATAGCGCGCCAATCCTTGCAGGCAGCTTGGGCATGAAGTGAGAATTTTCACTTCTTGCTCAGGTGCACCTACGGTCAAGCCCATTTTCGCCATGCCGCTTTCCAACTCTTCTTGCTTGCGGAACTTCACTTGTGTGGCAATATCAGGGCGCGCCGCAGCAAAAGTACCGCTTTCGCCACAGCAACGATCATTGAGCGCCACATCGGTGCCCATCAGCGCGTTGGTGACTTCTAACGGTTTATACGTTTTCATCGGCGTGTGGCATGGGTCGTGATACATATAACGCGTGCCAGTGATGCCTTTGAGCTTGACGTCTTTTTCCATTAAATATTCGTGAATATCCAGCAGCCTGCAACCGGGGAATATTTTCTCAAACTCGTATTTTTGCAGCTGGTCCATACACGTGCCACATGACACAATCACGGTTTTAATATCCAGATAATTAAGCGTATTGGCCACGCGGTGGAACAACACACGGTTATCGGCCGTAATTTCCTGACCTTTATCATGATTACCGGCTGATGTTTGTGGGTAGCCGCAGCATAAATAGCCCGGCGGCAGCACCGTAATGGCGCCCACTTCGTACAACATGGCTTGTGTTGCTAAGCCTACGTTTGAGAACAATCGCTCAGAGCCGCAGCCCGGGAAGTAAAATACGGCTTCACTTTCTTCTGTTACCTTTTTCGGGTTACGAATCACCGGAATCATGTGATCATCTTCAATACCCAGCATGGCGCGTGAAGTTTTTGACTGCATTTTTTTCGGCATGGGCCGATTAATAAAATGAATCACCTGTGCTTTGATTTCTGCTCGACCAACCGTCGCTGGTGGGCGCTTTTTGTCTTTCAGCAGCCCAAACCGTTTAGCCAGAGTGTGCGCGATATTTTGCGCTTTGTAGCCCCAACCAATCATGGTGGTACGCAAAAATTTAATGGTGGCAGGGTCTTTGGCGTTTAGAAACCACATGCCCGCTGTTGTGCCTGCATTAAATTTCTTTTTGCCCTGCTCACGCAAGAAGTTGCGCATTTTGATCGACACATCACCAAAATCAATATCCACCGGGCAAGGTTTTTCGCAGCGGTGGCACACTGTGCAATGGTCAGCCACATCATTGAACTCATCAAAATGTTTGAGTGAAATGCCGCGGCGCGTTTGCTCTTCATATAAAAACGCCGCGGCATTTCACTCAAACATTTTGATGAATTCAATGATGTGGCGGACCATTGCACGGTGTGCCATCGTTGCGAAAAACCTTGTCCGGTGGATATTGATTTTGGTGATGTGTCGATTAAAATGCGCAACTTCTTGCGTGAGCAGGGCAAAAAGAAATTTAATGCAGGCACAACAGCGGGCATGTGGTTT
>JAKPIR010000356.1 GCA_029549705.1 Pseudomonadota bacterium
ACCTCTGGAAGCCTTTATTTACAAGGCTTCTAGAGGCATAAAAATCTCTCGGGGGATTTCTTGAGGTATTTTAGTTAATTTCTATGAGGTTTTTTAGGGCGGTAATATCTGCGCGTTCTGCGTTGCTGCCATCTGCCGCGCGCTTGGTGGGTACGCGTATTTCATCAAATTCAAATACGCTGAGTTTGATGATGCCAGTAGCTGTCTCGAGTGAGAAAACTGGTACTTTTTTACGCGCATCCATTTTTTTATCACGCTTGCCGTCGTTCATGATGCGGTACGATTTTTCGTTAGTTTCAAACGGGATATCAAGGTTTAGTAGAAACATTTCCACTTCTTTCAGGCTGTCAGCAAATAAGTGAATATGGGTTTCTGTGCCTAACCCTGCGGTGCCGTCCAGCACTGCGCCCGTTAAATAAGGGTTGAATTTTTCGAGCAGCTGCATGGTATAGAGCGCATTTTTACGCAAGGCGCGCAAGTTTTCCGGCTGTTCTTCACTTAGAAAAAGTGCATTGTAGCGTTTGAGTTCTTCTTCAATTTCTGCGTTTGAAGGTAGTACGCTGTTATCCAGCGCGCCAATTTGCCGGCCTGCTTTATTTTTGGCGTAAGAGAAATCCGAGATGCCGTCTTCGGCCATCATTTGCGCAGCTTTCTGGGCAATCAGTTGACGCAATTGGTTTGGATTTTCTTTTGCCATGATTGCCTGCTTGCAGCATTGAATTTAATTTGGATTTAACACTTTTGCAGCAGCATTTTGTGCATCTGCGTTGCTATTTTCAGGCTTAACTTGTTTGGCTGCATCGCTAGGCGGCGATAAAATAACTTCAGGCTGTAACAACCGTTGTGCTTGATTTTGTTGCGCATTAGCGTCATCCTCGCCAGTTCCGTCATTTTCATCAACTGAGTCGTCTTCACCAAATAGCGGAGGAAGCGGCTCTTCATAACTTGGCGGCGGGTTCTCATGGTAAAAGTATTCTAAAATACCGCTACTACTGCGGGTGCCGGTGGCCGGGTCAACATTAATAGCCACAACACCCTCGGGCATGCGCATGGCCATTTCTGGCACACCATGCAGAGCTACGGCCATGTATTTAATCCAAATAGGTAATGCCGCAGCGCCGCCCGTTTCGCCTTTGCCTAAGTTGCGGGGCTTGTCAAAACCAATCCAGGCAATCCCTACCTGCTTTGGGCTGTAGCCTGTAAACCAAGCGTCTTTGTGGTCATTAGTGGTGCCAGTTTTACCTGCAATGTCGGTGCGTTTGAGTGAGAGTGCTTTAGTGGCCGTACCATTTTGAACAACGCTTTGCAGCATCGAGTTCATGATGTAGGCATTGCGCGCATCAATCACGCGGGGCGCATCCTTACCAGCACGCTGAAATTTTGATTGCATAATCACTTTGCCGTTACTATCAACAATTTTGGTGATAATGCTTGGTTTAACCAGATAACCACCATTGGCAAATACCGCGTAGGCGGTTGCCATTTCCCATGGGGTTGTTGAACCCGCACCTAAAGCTAATGTGAGGTATGGCGGGTGGTCTTTGGCTTTAAAGCCAAATCGTGTGAGGTAGCTTTGGGCGTAGCTTGGGCCTATCTTTTCAAGTATACGGATAGCCACTGTATTAATAGATTGCGACAAGGCCTTTCTAAGGCGAACCGGCCCTCTGAAATTGTTATCGTAATTTTGGGGTGACCACGCATCGTCACCCGTTTCCGTAGCAGAAAAACTGAGCGGGGCGTCATCCACAATCGAGGCCGCGGTGTAGCCTTTTTCTAGCGCCGCTGAGTAAATGAAAGGTTTTAAGCTTGAGCCTGGTTGGCGGTGCGCCTGCGTGACATGATTAAATTTGCTAAGATTAAAATCAAAGCCGCCAACAAGTGCGCGCACTGCGCCTGTTTCAGGGTCTATGGCAATAAATGCGGATTCAACCTCAGGGAGTTGCACAACACGCCATGCCTCACCCAAATTGGTACCATCACTTTTTTTAGATTCAGTTTTAATAACACGAATCACTGCACCTGGCTTCAACATGCGTTTTGCAGGATCTTTTTCTTTGAGCGTTTTTTCAACAAAGCTTAGTCCTTTACCGCTAATTTCAATGTCATCACCATACTTGGTATGCGCTAAAATGGATTTAGGCGTGATTTCAGTAATAATTGCTGGAATTAAATTGGCATAAACTTCAAAGTCATCCAAAGCATCATCCAGCGCATTTTTATCTTCTGTAACATTGATAGCTACCACTTTTTCTGGCCCGCGGTAACCGTGTCGTAAGTCATAATCCAGCACTCCCTCCCGAACAGCAGCGTTCGCAGCAAGCTGGTTAGCCTTGCGAATCGTCGTGTAGACTTTTAAACCGTTTGTATATATTTCATCCTGATATTTTGCATACAAATTTTCTCGCACAATCTCAGCCACGTAATCAGCAGATAAGTTACTACGCTCTTGCTTAGAACTTTTAAAAATTAACGGTTGTTTAAGCGCCCCTTGATACTCTTCTTCTTTTAAAAAGCCAAATTTAAACATATCGCGTAAAACTTCATGCTGACGGCCAATCGAGCGCTTAGGGTTAATAAAAGGGTTATAAGCAGAAGGAGCTTTTGGGAGTCCAGCCAGCAATGCAGTTTCAGCAAGGGTGAGTTTTTCAAGTGGTTTGTCATAATAAACTTGGGCCGCAGCTGCAAAACCATACGCACGCTGGCCCAAGTAAATTTGATTCAGGTACAACTCTAAAATTTTATCTTTACTTAAATTACGCTCAATTTTGATGGCGAGTAGCGCTTCGTTAATTTTGGTAATAATCGTGCGCTTACCGTTAGGTGGCGTAAAGAAGTTTTTGGCCACTTGCATGGTGATGGTGCTAGCACCTTCGCGCCCTTTACCTGTTATGTTGTTTTTGATGGCGCGCACCACGCCCGTTGTGTCAATTCCGCCATGCTGATAAAAACGACGGTCTTCAATGGCTAAAACCGCATCCTTCATGGTCTGTGGAACGTTCTCAATTTTTATATAGGCACGGCGCTCCTCACCAAATTCACCAATCAAGTGACCGTCTTCAGAAAAGATCTGCAAAGGTAATTTTGGATGGTAATCCGTGAGTGCTTCAAGCGATGGCAATGAGGGGTATATGATTGCTGCGGCGATTGCTATCAGCGCGGCAACGGACAGGCAACTGACAAAAATTGCAAGAAAAATATAATGCCACCATTTATTAAGCGTCATAGAATTTATCAGTCCACATAGTCTTAAGAGTTCGCAGCATTATAAATTGCCAAACCTGTTTCTGCGAATAAACAATGTAATTAAGTATTTATTTTGTATCAATTCTGTAACAAATTTACATATAAACATTATTGTTAATTGTAAAGAAATTAAAAATTGCTTTACAGGGTTTAAAGTTGTTGATAGGATTTAAAGTAGTTTATTAGAAGTTTGCGTAACTATTTAACTTTGAGAGGGAATTTCGATTTGAAATTCAATTTGTTTACAGAATCAACACCGCCACTCATCGGGGTGGATATCAGCTCGACTGCTGTGAAAATGGTTGAGCTCAGCGACAATGGTCGCGGAGGGTATAAACTCGAGGGTTACTCAATTTCAGCCTTACCTAAAGAAGCGATTGTGGATGGCAATATTGGCGACCTTGAAAAGGTAGTTGACGGAGTAAAACTGGCATGGAAACTGTTAGGTTCACGTGAGAAGCGTGTTGCACTTGCTTTGCCTGCATCTTCAGTCATTAGCAAAAAAGTATTGATGAGTGCCGGGTTGCGTGAAGAAGACATGGAAGTGCAAGTTGAGGCTGAGGCCAATCAGTACATTCCCTTCTCGCTGGATGAGGTCAACATTGACTTTCAGGTTATTGGTCAGGCGCCAAACAATCCGGATGAAGTTGAAGTGTTAATCGCGGCAGCCAGAAAAGAAAAAATTGAAGATCGTGTTGCAGCGGCCGAAGGCGCGGGGCTTAAAGTGACAGTGATGGATGTTGAAAATTACGCCACTGAAGCCGCATATACCTTGGTTGCAAGTCAATTACCAAATTCTGGACGTGACCAAACGGTGATGATTGTGGATATTGGCGCATCGATGATGCATGTCAATGTATTGCATGATAATAAATCTGTCTACATGCGTGACCAAAGTTTTGGTGGCGGTCAATTAACGCAAGAAATTCAACGTCGTTTTGGATTGTCTGTTGAAGAATCCGAAATTGCAAAACGTAAGGGCGGCTTACCAGAAAGTTATGAAGCTGAAGTGTTGCAACCATTTGTGCAGTCACTTGCGACAGAAGTGGCGCGTGCGCTACAGTTCTTCACTAGCTCAACGCAATACAATCGGGTTGATAATATTCTGTTGGCGGGTGGGTGCGCTGCCATACCTTCAGTTGATGTGTTGGTGCAAGAACGCACTCAAGTGCACACAATTGTCGCTAATCCGTTTCACAGCATGACAATCAGTACAAAACTCAAGCAACAGCAAGCAGCAATCGATGCCCCTGCACTGTTTGTCGCGTGTGGGTTGGCAATGCGAGGTCTGTCAATATGATACGCGTAAATCTGTTACCACATCGTCAAGTCAAACGCGCTGAGCGTCAGCGTGAGTTTGGGCTAATGGCTGCTTTTTCTGCTTTTGCGGCTGCAGCGATAGTTTTTTTAGGCTACACCTTTATTAACGGCCAAGTCGAAGCGCAAACAGCACGCAATGCCCGATTGGACGAGGCAATTGTTCAATTGGATAAAGAAATTGCAGATATTAAAGATTTGAAGGATCAAATCAGTATTATGCTGGACAGAAAACAAGTGGTTGAAAATCTGCAAACAAATCGCAGTCAATCTGTTGTTGTATTAGATGAAATCAGCAGGCAATTACCTGAAGGGATGTATCTAAAAAGTATTAAGCAGCAGGGTAACTCCATCACGATTGAAGGTGTGGCTGATACAAATTCTCGTGTGGCAACGTTGGTGCGCAATTTTTCTACCTCCAACTGGTTGGATACACCAACATTGGTTGAAATTAGAGCAGTCTCGCCAGATGCGCAAAACACCCAGAAACAGAATATTTTTACTTTGGGTGTCAACATTAAGTCGCCCAAGGCTGAAGAAAGCAAATCACCGACTGGCGCAGTAAGTGCTGGGAGCCAATAATGAAGTTAGAAGACTTTAGTAATATCGATTTTAAGAATGCGGGTAGTTTACCGGGACCTGTAAAAGCCGTAATGCTGCTTTTATTATTTTTGATTATCTTTGCAATTGGTTATTGGTATTTCTGGACGGAGGCTTTTTCTGCGTTGGAGGCTGAAAAAACAAAGGAGCAAGAATTACGCACGGTGTTCTTAGATAAAAAAGCGCAAGCCATTAATTTGGAGGGTTACAGACAGCAAATGGTTGAAATCGAAAAAACTTTCGGTGCCCTGCTTAAACAACTTCCAGACAAATCGCAAATGGATGGTTTATTAACTGATATCAACCAAGCTGGGTTGGCTCGCGGTCTGGAGTTTGAGTTATTTAAGCCAGGACAGGAAACACAGACGGAGTTTTATGCTGAGATGCCAATTTCGATAAGAGTACTTGGGAGTTACCACGACTTGGGTGCCTTTGCCACGGATATTTCTAAACTATCTCGAATTGTTACTTTGGGAGATATTTCGATTATTGCCAGCAGCAAAAAAGAAGGTAAACAAGCAACCGCAAATTCAGATTTAATCATGGAAGCCACGGCTAAAACATACCGCTATTTAGATGCGACTGAGATTGCCGCTAAGAAAAAAGCTGAAAGCGAAGCTTTGGCTAAGAAAGGTTGAGTGGTCAAGTGAATATAAATACAAAACAGCAGGTTTGTTTATATCGAACATTTCAACTGATTGTAATTGGGGTGGTTTCGGCTAGTCTGTTGGCTTGTGGTGGTGAACAAGGCGATGATCTAGATGAGTTCATGAAAAATGCTGGAAATGATATGCAGGCCAGAGTCAAACCGTTGCCAGAAGTGAAGCCTTACCTGGCCTTGCAATACAACGCAGATAACTCACTCAGTGATCCATTTAAAGCCCGTAAAGCGACTAGCAAAGCTACCGGAATATTGCCTAATCTTAGTCGTCCTAAAGAGCCAATGGAAGCCTACCCGCTGGAGAGCATTAAATATGTAGGTCACTTGTCAAAGGGTAAGCTGATATACGCTTTACTGAGAACCCCGGACAGTGGCGTGCAGCAAGTTAAATTAGGTAATTTTGTTGGTCAAAACTATGGCATGGTAACGCAAATCACGGATAGTGAAGTCGTGCTAAAAGAAATAGTACAAGACGATTTATCTGGCGACTGGGTTGAACGAGAGACTAGTTTGACGTTACAGGAATAGCATACTGGTGATTATTAAAAAAGTATTAACTGTATGAAACGATTAAGAAATCAGGGTGAAATAATGAAAACACAATGGATATTTAAAACTTTTGCACAAGCATGCATGTTGATGTTTTTTGCGGTTTTTAGCAGTATTCTACAAGCTGAAGATCAATCCATGCTTGCAAATAAAATTGAAAGTGTGGATTTTTCAACATTGCCTGGTGGTCGTGTCAGCATTAGAGTTAAAACTACTGAACCATTAGTGAATGCCCCAGCGGGTTTTACACTGAGCGACCCAGCACGTATCGCACTCGATTTCCCTAATATTGGTAATGGCCTAGCAAAAAATAACATCGCTGCAAGCCAAGGGGAATTGAAAAGCATTACTCTGGCACAGGCTAAAGATCGTACAAGAATGGTATTAAATTTAACAAAAAATGTTGGATATACCACAAGTTTAAGTGGCAACGAATTAACCGTAATGTTGCATGCGAACGCCCTTGGCTCAACTTCAGTTGTAGAAACTAAATTCTCTGAACCTGCACTTGGTAGCCAGCAAAATGCTATTAGCAATGTGGATTTTGCTCGCGGAAAAAATGGTGAAGGACGAATCATCGTTGATTTGTCTGATCCAAATTCAGCTATCAATATCAAACAAAAGGGCAAGACGATTACTGTTGACTTTATCAATACCGAAGTTCCCGCTAATTTGCAGCGTCGTTTAAACGTGACGAACTTTAACACCCCCGTTATTTATGTTGATACGATGAAGCAAGGCAACAACGGACGTATGGTGATTGAGCCCAAAGGCAACTGGGAGCATTCAGCATACCAGGCCGATAAGAAATTTATAATCGATGTGCGTCAGGTTATTGAAGATCCTAATAAACTCGTTCGTGGCAGCAAACCAGGCTATTCGGGTGAGAAGTTGTCTTTGAACTTTCAAAATATCGAAGTCCGCTCTGTGTTACAGGTGATAGCAGACTTTACTGGACTCAATATCATTACAAGCGATACCGTATCTGGTAACTTAACGCTGCGCTTAAAAGACGTGCCATGGGATCAAGCCTTGGACATCATTACGCAAAGTAAGGGTTTGGCAATGCGTAAAACAGGCAATGTGATTATTGTAGCACCAGCAGAAGAAGTGGCGGCGAAAGAAAAACAGGCGCTTGAAGCGATTCAGCAGATCGATGATTTAGAGCCTTTACGCACAGAAGTGTTTACACTCAAGTATATGAAGGCGGAGGCTC
>JAKPIR010000357.1 GCA_029549705.1 Pseudomonadota bacterium
GCCACAGCGTGGGCGAGTGTTTCGATGGGTTTCATGCTGGACGATATGGGCGTGACTTGATTATCACTGCCGTCACCTGTTGCCGCCATGCCAATTAACACAATTTTATCTTTGTATTTTTCGATTGCAATTTTTCCACTCAGCACGTCATAAAATGAATCTGCAACAAACGGTGACTTACCCGTTTTAGCAGAATAAAAAAACGTATTCATTTGTAATGCGCTGTCTGTACTGATATTGAGTTTACCCAACACAACACCCTCACCTAAGCGCACTTGGATATCTTGCGATTTGAGATTTAAATATTTAGCCGCGATTTGTAGCGATAGCGATGGGTAATATTGATCGTAAAACGACAACACCAAAGGTTCGGCACGAATCGCACCATCCACATCTGGATTCGCATTCAGATGGCCAATTGCGAGTGCAACTTTTCCCACTTCAGCAAAAGGCGCGATAGCCGCCATCGCCGGCACAGGTAGTTGACCATGTTGCTCTGACTCAACTTGATTGACGATATTGACAAGGGCATTTTTGCGCACAAAATCAGGCAGGGGTTGATCGAGATTCCCTCGCGGCTCACCTAACGTAAATGGCATTGCTAAAATAACATTATTGGCTTGCTGAATGCTGGTAACGAGTTTTGCATCTGCATTTAAAGAAGTCTTGGCTTCTTTCAATAAAGAATGTAATTGTGTAGCCTCTGGCGCTTCTTTCAACGCGCTGATAGCCGCAACTAAATCTGAGATTTGATTGATATAGCTTAAGCCGGGATCAACTTGTGGCTCAAGAAAATAAACCGTACTGCCGATGACTTTGGGGGAGACAGAAGCCAGTTTTGAAAACATCGCCGCATGTACTTCACGCGACCAAGGCCAGCGACCGATATTGGCGATACTTTGATCATCAATAACAATCATTGCAATCTGGTCACCAGCGTCTCGTGTGCTTGCCTGCACACCAAAATCATAAGCCTTACGCTCTAGACTTTGCAACACATCGCTATTGGTTGCGAGTAAAAAAACGATTGAAACGACAAGTGCGATAAACCAATCAGATTTCAAAAAGTTTTTTTTCATACGTAAACCTTAAGCCATCAACCTATTTAACCCATCACCGGTCAATCGCTCAATGCGCTTAATTTAGGCTCTGGCACTTTCAACTTCTGCCGACCTGACCTCTACCGCGAGCTTATCTAGCACTCCGTTGATATATTTATGTCCATCGAGGCCGCCATACAACTTTGCCAACTCAACGCCTTCATTAATAACCACCCGATAAGGAATGCTTAAATCAAACATCAGTTCACAGCTTGAAATGCGCAAAATCGCATGTTCAACCGGGCTAAGCTCGGTGATTTTACGATCGATGAACTGTGCCATTTTTTCGTCCAGCGCTGTCATGTGGCGATTAACCTCTGATAGCAAATGCTTGAAGTAGGCTTCGTCTGCTTTGTTGTAATCAGGGTCTTCGGTCATGTCGCGCAGCACTGCACTGACATCTGATTGATTGAGCATGCCGCGGTACACGGCTTTCATGACTAACTCACGAGATTTTCGGCGGCTTTTACCAGTATTTCTTTTTGCACTGGTTTTTTTAGGCGCATTTTCTACAACGAGACTCGTCACCGCTTTTTGCGTGGTGCTTGATTCCTTGTTATCCATTACAGCGCCTTAATCAAGTTGGCCATTTCAATCGCCACTTGTGCGGCCTCAGCGCCTTTAACGTGCATACGGGCAATTGCCTGATCGTCATCTTCAGTGGTAAGCACCGCATTGGCGACTGGAATACCGGCATTAAACTGCACTTCAGAAATCCCACGTGCTGATTCATTTGCAACCACTTCAAAATGGTAAGTTTCACCACGAATAATCGCACCTAAGGCAATCAGCGCATCATATTGGTCGCTCATCGCCATGTGTTGCAAAATGAGCGGTGTTTCTAGCGCACCCGGCACTGTGGCTATGGTAATCGCTTCAGACGCCACACCTAATTTAAGTAACTCTGCCGTGCAGGCACTTAATAAACCATCGCCAATATCGCTGTTAAATCTTGAAAGCACCACCCCAACTCTTAAATCGGTGCCGTCTAAATTTTTTTCTATTTCTCTCACGTGTATTCCTTTATTCAGGCTGCAAATCACAAAAGCATATTTTACCGTATATTGCCTGCACGTTTGAGAAAATGTGGATTATTGAAATAGGCCCCAGGCTTTTTGCAAAGTACTCCAAACCCCGTAGCTGATTGGAATCAGCACCAGCGCCCAGGCAATGGTCACGAATATTGGGTGGCTTGCCACTGGTGCTTGGTTTTTTGCTGAACCATTATCTGCATTAGCAAGGGCCGATTTTTCATGCGCCTCCTTGCGTACAGCGTCCAACTCCGCATCGCTCATGTAGTATTTTTCGTCCACAGGTTTCACTAACCAATTGGCAATAAACCCAATCACGAGCATGGCAGCCAGCACCAAAAAGATAGGGGCGTAGATTTTATCAAACGGCACATTGGCTTCAAGGCGTGTATCGTGCAGATAATTGACCACCACTGGGCCTAGAATACCGGCAGTTGACCATGCCGTCAGCAGGCGACCATGAATGGCACCCACAAATTGCGTACCAAACATATCGGCCAAATAGGCAGGAATTGTGGCAAAACCGCCGCCGTACATAGAGGCTATGACGCAAAACGCCGCAACAAACAGCGCCAGCGACTTAAACCCTGCTACATAAGTGGCAGCGCAATACATGATGGCACCGAGTACAAAGAAAATATAGTAGGTGTTTTTGCGACCCAATTTATCTGATGAGGTTGCCCAGGCAAAGCGGCCAAAAATATTAAATAACGAAATCAATCCTACAAACCCTGCGCCAATTGCAGCTGCGGCAGCCGTCATGGCTTCATCTTTTTTAATCTCGGCAAATCCAACGTCCGGTTGCCCAATCAAGGCACCGCCAAAAGTTTCTTGCAGCATCGGCGCTGCCGCACCAATAATGCCAATACCTGCCGATACATTCATGCATAGCACCAGCCATAACAACCAAAATTGCGGGGTTTTATGCGCGTTTTTAAGGTGCACGTGCTTGCTAGAAATCATGGCATTGTTCTGTGTGGCGGGCGGCGCCCAGTTGGCAGGTTTCCAGCCCGTTGCCGGTACGCGGTAACTGAGTGCGCCCCAGAGCATAAACACAAAATAAATGGCGGCTAATGCTACAAAGGTTTGCCACACGCCAACGCTGGTGGGGGTGGCAAAGTAACTCATCATTTTTGCAGCAATGGGTGAACCAATCATCGCGCCACCGCCAAAACCCATAATCGCCATACCTGTGGCCATGCCGCGGCGGTCTGGAAACCACTTAATCAAGGTTGAAACAGGGGAAATATAGCCCAACCCCAAGCCAATGCCGCCAATGACACCACTGCCAAGCCACATCATCCATAACTGGTGCGTGTAAACACCATAGGCTGAAATTAACAAGCCGCCGCACCAGCACAGCATTGAAACTAACCCGGCTTTGCGCGGGCCTTCACGCTCTAACCAGCCACCCCAGAGTGCTGCCGAGCAACCGAGCAACACAAAAAACAAGGTGTACATCCAACCTAAATCAAACTGTGTCCAATTGCAGTCTGTTGCAGTGAGTGCGCGCAAAGTACCAGATAACTTCTCGCTAAAATTCGTTGCCCCTGCCGCACACGCTGCTAGAGGTTTACCCTCGGCATCCATCAGCGCATTGCCAAGCGGCTTCCAAAACACACTAAAGCCATACGCCATGCCGATGGATAAATGCACAGCCAAGGCCGCTGGCGGCACCAGCCAGCGATTAAAGCTTGCATTTGCGATGGTGTTTTCTTTAGATAAAAAGCCTGCCATGTAGCCCCCTCAAAAATAAC
>JAKPIR010000375.1 GCA_029549705.1 Pseudomonadota bacterium
CGAGCATTTACACTGAACCAGATGAGAATAGTGCACCGATTGCGGTAAGAATAGCAGATCCTAAAAGAAGTATAGACGCCAACACAGCAATAATAACCGTTGTAACTGGCACTGCAAATAGAACACCTGAAAACATAAAAACAGCAATACCTAGGGCTGGAAATACAACCTTTCTTTGCGGCGGGAGTTTTTCGAGTACCCATTTAGGTATTGAGTAGCCAATATCAGCTGCGGCACGGGCATTTTTGACGAATGTATTTGCAAACTCCTTGTAAAAAGTTTCATCAGCAATAGAGGCAGGCAATAAACTACCAGCCGATTTTTTAATCGCTGCAATCAAACTTGGCACATCTTTAACGTCAGAAACATCAACTTGAATCGGACCAGTATTTTTCACCTGCGTGGCACATCCAGTCATAAATGCTAAAGCGGAGATAACCCCAGCCGCTAAGATTGAACGGCGATTTATATCAATTTCATGCACACTCATAAAGTTCCTTTGTTTATGTACCCAACATTTAAATTTACCTATACATCATAGCGTTATAGTTTACCCCTTGGGTTAGCTTTGGCTGAACACTAAGTAATTATCGTCAAGTTCAAGCTTGATTTTGTCGGCGAAGGTTATAACCTGCAATTAGAATAAGGCCTAACCCCATCATCATATAGGTAGACGGTTCTGGCACCGCAGTGACCGCATTATCTAACGAGACAATAACGTTTTCTTCGTTAACACTAAGGGTTAAATCTCTAATTTGTAATTCGCTGGTATATGACACATTAGTGTAATCAATGCGATTAGTAAACCAAGTTGAGGGTGCTCCAGTATCTATCATGGTGATAATGTTAGAACTCACATCATAATTGAAATCTAAAAATTGATTTCTGCTCTCAGTGACTGAATTTGAGACGACTGTTTCACTATAAATTTGCAATCCGTCTTTATAGGCAGACCAATTCAAATCTTTTAGAGCACCGTTGTTTTCAGTTACAAGGTTATGAAATGCAGCATCATTGTCAAAAGAGAATTGGCCTTGAGTGCTATAGCCGCCTGTGCCCGTCCAGTTGAACGTTGCATGCACTATTTCTGCATTAGCATACTGTGACAGGCCCAAAATAATAAGACCGATGCCTGCTTTTACTATTGAGTTTACAGTTTGATTTTGAATTGAAAGTTTCATGGGTTCTTTTTATTGAATAAATTAATTTGGATTCATAGTAGGTGTTAGCTACGCTGAGCGTCAATAGCCCCTTTGGTCTAACTAAAAGTTATTATGGGTAATGCCGAAAAGCATTTCAATTATAGTCATGTAATTTTATTTAACATTTACCAACTCCTCCCACTTCGTCGTATAGCAAGGACTCTTGTTTTCCTGTTTCATTTTCCAAGGCCTGGTGAATCCCTCACTGGCCAACTTGATGGATTCTTTACCCATCTTCTTATTTATGCCATCCATCGTTTGCATGAGCTTAGTGGATTTAGGCGACACTTGTACTTGAGAGAATAAGTCTGTTTGCACGCCTTGCACTGGAACCAACTCACGCAACATAACGCCTGCTTTCGCGTAGTTGTAGTGCGGCTTATAGATTTGTTTTAATCCCCACAAGGCAACGTTGACCAGCTGCATGGTGTTATCCGTGGGTGTTGGAATAGCTATCGTCAGGCCGTTACTATAGAAGGGTTCATTTTCCTTGAAGGGACTGGTACGGATATAGACATACACGGAACTTGTATAAGAGTGTTGTTTGCGGAGTTTTTCAGCAGCACGGCTGATATAGAGGGTAATCGATTCGGCCAGGCTATTGTAATCCCGTACGGGATGACCAAAACTCCGGGAACTGACAATCTGCTTCTTAGGTGGACTCACCTCTTCCATTTCTATACATACCGTACCATTTAATTCTCGAATGGTCTTTTCCATAACCACACTGAATTGCTGTCTTAAGCGTTCTGGATTGGCCTGCTTAAGATCGAATACCGTTTGAATGCCTAAGGCTTTAAGTTTAGGCGCTAGTTGTCGGCCGATTCCCCACACTTCCCCCACTTCGATTTCAGCAAACATGTGATTAACCTCATTGACTGGCAACGCATTGAGATTGCACACACCATTCATGTGAGGACGTTTTTTAGCACAATGATTAGCCAGTTTAGCTAAGGTCTTCGTTGAACCGATACCCACACAGACCGGCAAGTGTGTCCATTGCAGAATACGCTGTCGCATTTCATGTGCGTAAGAAATCAGATCGCGTGATTGAAAGCTGGTTAAATCTAAAAATGATTCATCGATGGAATAGACTTCCTGATCTGGGGAGTAATGTCTCAAAATGGACATGACGCGATTACTCATGTCTGCATACAACGCATAATTTGAAGAGTAAGCGACGATGCCATGTTGTTTGGCGAGGTCTTTAAACTTGAACCAGGGCGCGCCCATGCCAACCCCTAAAGCTTTAACTTCATTACTTCTGGCAACTGCACAACCGTCATTATTGGAGAGGACCACGACAGGTTTGTCTTTAAGTTTAGGATTAAACGCCCGCTCACAACTCACATAGAAGTTATTGACGTCAATCAGGGCGATATTGCGCATAAGTTACTATTTGAAACGTCTAAAGGAACCGGTGACAACGCCCCATACTTCAAACTGCATATGTTCTTTAATGTCGATGGGCTGATAGTTACCAGCAGCGTTGGCGGGCATGAGTCTGGGACTGCCATCCCGTTTACGATTGAGAATTTTAATAGTGAAATCGCCATCGACTACCGCTAGTACAATATCACCAACAGTAGCAGTTTTAGATCGGTCTATTACAGCTTTATCCCCTGGCAGCAATCCGACATCTATCATCGATTCCCCCTGTATTGATACGAAGAAGGTGGCGTCGGCTTGGTCTACCAGGAACTCAGTTGGATCCAGACGCTTTTCTACATGGTCATCTGCGGGAGATGGAAAGCCTGCGGGTACTTTGGAGTTAAATAAAGAAACGCAGACTGGCTTAGTAAGTAGTGTTGGAAATTCAAACGCTTCGACAATATCAAGATTCAGTTTGAACAAGCCTGAATTAATGTTGCGACCGCTTGTTCGACTATTGAAGGCTAAGTTTGATGTTGTGGAAGTAGACATGCAATTATTGTAACAATAATTATTGCAAAGTAAAGGTACATCTCAACTAAAGGTTATGATTATAATCATGAATCATGTGTAGCAACTTTCAGCCAATTAAAAACCATCATACCAATTGGGTAAAGCAGCACTTTGGCTGTGATTTGCCAAAGGATGAGTGGCGACCCGAGGCCTACCCAACCTATCCTGCCCCGTTTGTTTATCTCGAGAATGGCCACCCAAAATGCGATCTGGCGCAATTCGGTCTCGTTCCACATTGGGCAACCGATAAAAAGAAGTTTGGTTTAAAAACCTATAACGCCAGAAGCGAGACCGTCCATGAAAACCTAGCTATCGCACAGCCTGGCGGGAAAGTCGGTTTGGCTTAGCGCTCATGGAAAGTTTTTACGAACCAAACTGGGAAACTGGTAAATCTGTGCGTTGGCGTATCAAAAGGTCAGATGATGAACCCATTGCAGTTGCATCAATCTGGGAACGTTTTATCGATAAAGAAACGGGTGAGATTATTTTCTCGTTTTCGATGCTGACGATTAATGCGGATGGTCATGACATCATGAAGCATTTCCATAAACCAGAAGATGAGAAGCGGTCTATTGTCGTGTTGAATGAAGCACAATATTTACCATGGCTGAACGCCAACCAGAGTGAAGCTAAAGAAATGCTGCAACTCAGTCCTGAAGGGTTCTTGGTTAGTGAATCTGCACCTAGATAATTAAATCGATTTACCCATAAACTTGCCAACATGTTTCGTGGCTAGCTAGGCCGCCATCGAAGTTGTGTGTTAGTGTTAATTTCAGGTCAATATTTGTATTTAATTAAGTCTATTTGTGTGTTTCAATCGCTTTGAATGGAACATTTTTTGGCCAAATTACCTTCATTTCACTTTCACTAAGTTTTGCAAGAGATAAGGATTTTGCCGTTTGATCTATAGCCCAATCTACTACTAAATAGGTTACTCCACCGATTAATATTGCAACAGCAATAGGAACAAGACCAGCTGCACCTGC